>CAYZDM010000103.1:0-8087 GCA_964476875.1 uncultured Sandaracinaceae bacterium
CACAGTCCAAGAAATTTAACCAGTACAAAGTTGTTAACCAGTACTGTGCCGAGGAGAATCAGCGCGTATTCTTTCATGTCATTGCCTGCGTTTTTATATCGGCGATATTATACGACGTGACTACTTTACGCGCATTCCCGGTTCTGCCCCTTCATCGGGTGCAAGGATAAACAGGTCGCTGCCACCAGGCCCCGCAGCCAGCACCATTCCTTCGGAAAGCCCAAAACGCATTTTACGTGGAGCCAGGTTTGCAACCATTACGGTGAGTCGGCCTTCAAGGTCTTCCGGATTATACGCCGACTTGATGCCAGCGAATACATTACGCATTTCACCACCGAGGTCGAGCGTAAGCTGCAGTTTTCCGGCATCTGGGTCGATCAGGTGGTGACCTACGACATCCAGTCGATGAAAGATGGGCAGCTTGAGCTACAGATTACCGCCCGGCAGACGGCGTCTCCCCAGATGATGGGAGGCGACCGCCTCGAAGCCTACCAGGCGTCGGTGATGGGTTCCTCCGTCGTTCGCCTCGACAAGTTCACGCCGTTCTCTGAAGCCGAGTCGTCGTCACAGATGCGTATCAGCACGAAGACCGAGACCGGACCCCAGCTCGTTCGAGTGGAAACCAGAACCATCGTGAAGCTGTACCCAGAAGAAGCCGCCAAGGATTTCAACCAGCCCAAAGAAAAGCCCGTCGATCCCAAAGACGCCCAGGTCATCACCGACCCCGGCAAACAAAAACTAAAATGGCAATAAGGGGACTGTCCCCTTTTTACTCTCGGCGGACGAATAGGGGGGGGTCTAGTGCTTCTACGAGCATGTCGGCGGCCTTGGCGACGGCGTTGGGCTCGGTTCCGTCGAAGGTTAGTTTGGTTCGGTAGTCCTCGGCTCGCCATTTGATGTAGCTGCCCACCATGACGCCGGGGAACGCGTCTGCGATGCGTTGGAGAAGGCTCGCGATCTCGCCTTCGTCGCAGAGCGTGTAGACAGCTTGCGAATGAAACTCGTAACCCTCGTCGAGGCGCTTGTGCAGGTCAGCCAGCTTGAGCTCGAAGATCTCCGGGACACCGGGAAGAACATAGACGTTCTCGATGACCACGGTGGGCCACGGCGCCTCGGAGCTGCGAATCATCTCGGCGCCCTCCGGCATGTTGGCCATTCTGAGATGCGCGTCGGTCGCTCGGTCGCCGTAGTACTGGCGAATCATCTTCTCGACCGCGACCGATCGCACGACTGGCCTTCCGAAGGACGCGGCGACGCCGTCGATGGTGACGTCGTCGTGCGTTGGTCCGACACCTCCGCTCGTGAACACGAGATCATGTGCGGATCGCAACTCGCTCAGGTCACGCCCGATGGTTTCTACTTCGTCCGGACAGACCACGACGCGACGCAGCTCGATTCCGAGATCGAAAAGCGCTTGCGCAAGGAGCGTCGTGTTCGTGTCCGCAATCTTGCCGGACAAGATTTCGTTACCGATGATCAGAGCTGCGGCAGTGCGAGGCATGTCACTCTAGACCCAACTCGATTCCGATGGCGCGCGCCACCCCAACGAGCTCTCCGTCGGGCGGGACGCGCTTGAGGTTCGCGACGGCGGCCTCCAGGGGAACAGAGACCACTTCTTGTCCACGCAGTGCGACGAACTGGCCCGTGTTGTCGTGGTAGCAGAGCTCGGCGGCGTACACGCCGAACCGTGTCCCGAGGATGCGGTCGAACGCCGTGGGGGAGCCCGCGCGCTGCAGATGCCCGAGAACCGTCACGCGGACCTCCTGCTCGATGCGTCCCTCCAAGAGACGAGCGAGTTGCGCGCCGGGCCCGTCAGGGCGAGCGGAGGGGTCCTCTTGTGCTTCGTTGATGCGCGACACCGTGCCGCCGAGCGGTTTGCTGCCCTCACTAACGACAATGATGGAGAACCGATGACCAGCCGCCGCGCGCGTTGCGATCTTCTCGATCACCCGATCCACGTCGTAGTGAATTTCGGGAATGAGAATCACGTCGGCGCCTCCGGCGATGCCGGACCTCAGCGCGATCCAGCCCGCTTCGCGTCCCATGACCTCGAGGATCAACACCCGATCGGTTGCGTCGTCCTCCCGGTGGAGTTCGTCGAGGGCTTCGGTGGCGGTTGCGACCGCGCTATCGAGCCCGAACGTCAAGTCCGTCGCCGCCATGTCGTTGCCGATGGCCCTGGGAATACCGATGACGGGGACGCCCATGTTGTCCAAGCGCATACCGATGTCCATCGTTCCCCCGCCTCCGACCAGCACGAGGATCTCGATCTCCAATTCATCGAGCTTGTCTTTGACTCGCTCCGACACATTGATAGTTCGTTCGGTGCCGTCAGACTGCGTGACTTGATAGGAGAACGGGTCCGCTCGATTGGAACACCCGAGGATGCTGCCTCCGTCCGGAAGGATTCCACGGACACTCGAGGGAGTGAGCCTCATGACGCGGTCGGGATGTTCGATTAGGCCCGTGAAGCCTTCTTCGGATCCATAGACCTGGAGATCCAACTCCGTGGCAGTCTTGACGAAGGCACGGAGCACTGCATTGAGGCCCGGTGTCTCCGCACCCCCCGTGAGGATGAGCACGCGGCGAACCTGCTCCTCCTCTTGCGCGAGCGCAAGATTGTCATCCGTCATCTGGCACCCCCCGTTGCTTTGCCGATATCTCGTACATTGCAATCGCGGCGGCGACCGACGCGTTCAGAGAGTCCATCGGGCCGCGCTGCCTGATGTGAACCACGACATCGCATCGTTGTCGAACCATTCGGCGCAAGCCTTTGCCCTCCGAGCCCACGACGAGAACACGACCCGTCGAGCTCGGCTCGAGGTCCCGCACGTCGATGTCGGCGCCGGCATCGAGGCCCACGATCTCCAAGCCGGAGTCTGCGAGAGAGAGTAGGGTGCGTTGGAGGTTGGTCACCCGGGCAATCGACGCGTGCTCGGTGGCGCCGGCGGATGCGCGGACGACCGCAGCGGTAATTCCGGCTGCTCGGTGCCTTGGAATGATCAACCCATCGAAGCCGAGCGTGACGGCGCTCCGAATGATGGCGCCGAGATTCTGCGGGTCGGTGAGTTCGTCTAGGGCGACCAACGCGGGCGGGCCCTCGGCGTGCGCGACAATCTCCTCCGGCTCACAGAACTCGAAGTCGTCTGCCACGGCGACGACGCCCTGATGTCGGACTCCATCGGTGAGCTTGTCCAGGGCGGCACGATCTCGGTTCGTCACCTCGATCCCCTGGGCCTCTGCGGCTTCGAGAACGTCTGGGTAGGGGCGTTGTGGTTCGGTGTAGATGCGACGGACGATTGTGTTTCCGCGCATCGCTTCGAGCACCGGGCGTCTTCCTGCGAGTACGCGAGTCATCGTGAGAGCGCCAACTCGACTTGACGCGCAATATCCGCGGCGGCTTCTGTGGGGTCGCTCGCGTCGCGGATTGGTCGCCCGATCACCAGCAAGTTGGCCCCCGCCGCAATGGCTTCAGCCGGCGTCATTACGCGTTTCTGATCGCCGACCTCCGAGCCGCGGGGTCGTATGCCCGGGGTGACGAGGAACGCGTCCGGTCCAAGCGCCGCGCGGAGGTCGCCGCACTCCTGTGCTGAAGTCACGAACCCTCGGATCCCCCCATTCCATGCGAGCCTGGCAAGCCGATTTGCCGCGGCTAGGGGACCGCCGCTCATCCCGATCGCTTGGAGCGACGGTGCATCGAGGCTGGTGAGAACCGTCACGGCGAGAAGTCGTGTGGACCCTGCCTTGTCGCTTGCCTGGCGAAGTGAATCGAGCCCTGCAGCCGCGTGGACCGTCAGAAACTCGACACCCATCGACGATGCGCGCGCCACAGCCCGTTCCATCGTTGCCGGAATGTCGTGAAGCTTCAGATCGAGAAAGCACTCGGCCCCAACGTCGTGCACGGCGTCGACCGCTGCCGGCCCGACTGCGGTATACAGCTCGAGGCCCACCTTGAAGACGCCGATGTGCTCGGACGTCTTGGCGATCAGTGCCTTGGCCGAGGCCAGGTCGGGGACGTCGAGCGCAAGTGCGATGCGCGACGCTTGGGCGTGGTCATCCATGAATCACCGCAGCAACGCTACGGTGCAGACTACAGGCTGTCCAGCCCCGCCAACGGGTCGTCTGTATTGGCTTTCCTGGGCTTCGAGCCCCCGCGTCGCTTGGAAGGCGGCGGGGCGGCTGCTCGACGCGCGGCTGCGGCCGCTTGTGCCTCACGTTGGACTTTCTCAGCGAGGCGCGCCTGTTCGGCTTCGGCCTCGAGGCGCTTCTGCGCTTCGATCTCGGCGGCGGCCCGGGCCTCTTCTGCTTCACGCGCTGAGTGCTCTGCTTCCATCCTCGCGGCCAACGCGGATGCCTCTCGACGCTCGACTGCAGGCTTGTAGAAGCCGAAGTACGAACCGGCGCCAACACCGATGATCAGGACAGCGGCTGCCGCCAACAATCCAGGGTGAACCCCTTTGCGCTGCTGCGCGCTGATCGTCGCCAGCTCGCGTTCATGATCGAGCATACGCGTATGGGCTTCGGCCTTTTCACGCGTTTCTTGTTCCAGACGGACCCGGAGCTTCGCTTCTTCGCGCTCGCGACCGACCCGCGACTCTTCGTCGCGGACGCGCTGTTGTTCCGCCAGTTGGGCGTCCTCTTCGGCCTTCAAGTGGGCCGCTTCTTGTTCCTGTCGCTTCTGCGACTCGGCTGCGATGCGCTCGCGTTCGGCCGCTTCGCGCTCAAGGCGTTCCTCTTCTTCCTCACGGACACGGTCTTCCTCGATGCCCATGAGCTCGCGAAGATTGAAGAGAAGTGAAGACTCTTTTTCCTCGGACATGATAATACTTATATTACACTTTTCCGTTGCCTACGGACAAGGCCTCAAAAGCGATTTGAGAGATAATGACGCTAGCAACCCACTCCGATCACTGTCAAACGAATGGCTTTGTTGTTTTTCCAGCCTGACCGGAACCCCGAGCATAAACCAATCCAATCCGGATTGTAATTGGACTCACAGTATATTTTCACGATAATAATGTAATCGTGAGTGAGCTACAGAAATTTCTCCAGTACCTCGATCGAGGTGATGTGACCGAGATTGTGTTTCAGAGCGGCGCCGCGGCGGTCGCGAAGAAGAAGGGCAGGCTCAGGCCGGTCACCTCGGAGCCGTTGAGTGCGCGGCACATTCTCACGTTGGTAAACGACACGCCCCTGCAGAGCCTCATTCCTAGTGAAGACGGGGCTTCGGTTCCCACCGCGGCGAACATCAATGGCGTCAACTACATCGCGACGATGGCTCGCTCGGGTGAGATGCTGATGTTGCGTGTTCGGCGAGAGGGGAAGACGACGGAACCACCGGAGGCAGCGATCGGCGCGATCGCGCCAATGGAAGCATCGTTGCCAGTGTCAAAGGAGCCTCTTGCACCGCCGACGGCGTCCGCGGAGTTCAAGGCCCAACTAGTTGCTGAGCCGCCGGTGGTTCATCGGTCGCAACCGAGGGCGTCGTACAGACCGCCGGCGGGAGACTCTCCGCTTGCTGGATTTGTGCGGGCCGACCTTCCGGTTCGTGCGCCAGCGCCCCTTCGGGCGCTCCTCGAGCAAGCGCTCGCTCAATCAGCCAGTGATGTGCACATCATGGCCGGCGAGCCGGCCCGCTTTCGTTGCGGTGGGCGCTTGAAGCCGCACGGGGAGTGCATCTCGGATGAGCAAGCGCGAGAACTCATCATGCCGTTGTTCAACGAAAGAAGCAGGGCGCAGTTCGACGAGCTCGGTTACGCCGACTTTGCCTGCCAGTTGGAGGGGGCGGGTCGGTTGCGAGTCAACGTGAACAAGCAGCGATCGGGCATCAAGGGGTGTTTTCGTCTGATCATGGCCGAGCCTCCCACGCTGGAGTCTCTCGGACTACCGCGCGAGCTGCGCCAAATGCTCAACTACCATCAAGGGTTGGTGGTCGTGTCGGGTCCGAACGGCGCAGGAAAGACGACCACGCTGGCCGCGCTCGTCGATCTCTTCAATAGCGAGCGGAGCGTGCACATCATCACAGTCGAGGATCCGGTGGAGGTCATTCATCCGATCAAGAAAGCGATCGTGAGTCAGCGTGAGATCGGAGCACACACCAAGAGCTTTCACACTGCGCTCAAGGGGTCGCTTCGCGAGGACCCCGACATCATTGCAATCGGAGAGCTGAGAGATCGCGAGACTGTCGAGAAGGCCCTCGAAGCCGCGGAAACGGGTCACCTCGTATTCGCCACGATGAGTGCGCCATCAGGCGCGAGTACAATCGATCGGTTGATCGACATGTTCCCTCCGGACGATCAGTCACAGGTACGAGCCACGCTTGCCGGCGTGCTCAAGTTCGTCGTCAGTCAGCGATTGGTGCCGCGCACGGACGGGAGCGACAGAGTCGTGGCCGTCGAACTGCTCACGGGGGGCATGGCACTTTGGACCTTGATTCGCGACGACAAGCTTTTCCAGCTCCCGAGCCTCCTGCAGCGCGGTCGCGCGTTCGGGATGATCCGCATAGAGGACTCCCTGAACGAGCTGCTCGCGGCTGGGGCCATCTCGATGGAGACCGCCCGCCAGTTCGCCGACGATCCTCGGGTTATCGGCGCGCCGGGGCAGGGGAAATCGACTCCGCCCCAGGCGACAGCGAAAGACAAGAAGGGCGCCGTGCGAAACCTATTCTCCAAGAAGGGCGGATAACCGATGCCAGCTCTCGATCACTACTTCGACGTACTGCTCGACCGTGGAGGCTCGGACCTCCATCTATCGGTCGGCTACCCACCCATGATCCGAGCCAACGGCGAGCTACTTGCCATCGAGAACAAGCCGCTAGATCAGCCGACGATCGTGCGCTTGATGGACGAGATCATCAACGAGGACAGGCGGGCGTACTTCCACGCCCATCGTGACCTCGATTTCGCGTACGGCTACGAGGACAAGGCGCGATTCCGTGCGAACTATCTCTACAAGACCACAGGCCCTGGTGCGGTCTTTAGAACGATTCCCAGTGAGATCCTGACTGCAGAGCAGCTCGGGCTTCCGAAGGCCGCAATCGACCTCACCGAAAAGCGCTCGGGTTTGGTTCTGGTGACCGGGCCAACCGGGAGCGGCAAGAGCACCACGCTCGCGGCCATGCTCGATCACATCAACCGAACCCGCGAAGGGCATATCCTCACCATCGAAGACCCTGTCGAGTTCGTTCACACGCCGAGGTCCTGCCAGATCACTCACCGAGAGGTGGGCGACGACACCCCGAGCTTCGCGGATGCCATACGGAGCGCAGGTCGCGAGAACGCCGACGTAATTCTGGTCGGCGAGCTTCGTGGGCGCGAAACCATGCAGATGGCGCTTCAGCTCGCGAGCTTCGGCATTCTGATCTTTGCGACCGTTCACACCAACTCAGCCCCAGCCACGATCGACCGGTTCGTCAATGCTTTCCCGGCGAGCCAGCAACCGCAGATCCGCGGCATGCTTGCCGACTCGCTTGCGGGGATCGTCGCCCAACAGCTTCTGCGAAAGGCTGACGGAACAGGCCGAGTCGCCGCACAGGAGATTCTCATCGGCACCTCTGGCGTCGCGGCCGCGATTCGCGAGGCGAAAACCTCGATGCTCACCAGCCTCATCCAAAGCGGCGGTAGCTACGGCATGCAGAGCATTGACGCTGTGCTCGCGAAGCTAGTCAACGAGGGGAAGGTCGCCCCAGAAGACGCACTCGAAAAGGCAGCCGACAAAGATAGCTTCGCCCGAATCCCCAAAGTCGCCGCCGCCCTCCAGAAGTAGCGGCGCCGCCTGTTCCAGAAGGGGACACTCCCCCCCTTCGCAACCCATTGAATTAACAGCGTTCCTAGCTCAAAGATCGCAACACCTCGACGGATCGAGCAGAGGGAGAACAGACCCCGATGACTTCAAAATTCGCCTCGCTTGCCTTGTGCCTCTCAGGCCTCTTGTGCCTCGGGTGCAACTCCACAGTTGGCAACAACCAACCTGGCACTGAAACCCGAACGGTGTCGTGGTTCACTCAAGTGAGCGTCAACGATATCATGAGCGCACAAGCGAGTGGCGGCTCGAGGGTGGTGGGCTTTGCGTGCTTATTCATTGTTTAT
>CAYZDM010000104.1:0-8082 GCA_964476875.1 uncultured Sandaracinaceae bacterium
TTTCCGTCCGGTGTGGCGAACACCACCTCGTGCCCGCGCTCGGACAGAACCTTCCAAGGGACGGCCGCCTCCGTCGGATCAAACCCGTGCGCCGGTAGCGGGATGAGGACCGTCTGCATGCCGCTCATTATACCAGGGGTCTACGGGACCTGGACTGGGAAGCTGTGAAGGAAGGCGTCCGGAGAGGGGCTCGCGTCTTGGGACAAGGGGGGAACCGGATTCTGGTCGACGAAACCTTGGACACAATCAAGTTGGATCGCGAAGCCTCGTCAGGCGGCCCACTGCTCGCGACGCAAACAGAGCGTTTGAAGTTACTATCAGCGTAGGAGACCGGAGTATGGCGAGCACCACCGGGATGAGAGGGGGAGGGTTCTATGACGCGCACTCCTCGGGGCAGCGGGCGGCGATGGACGAGTTCCTTCCTTGGATCGTAGAGGCGATGGCCGACTTGCCGTTGCCGACAAGCGGCTCGCCGATCGCCTTGCTCGACCTCGGGTCGTCCGAAGGCGCCAACGCGATTCATGCGGCGGGCGCGATCATCGAGGCGCTGCGCGAACGAACGTCGGCTGACATCTGGAGCTTCTTCAACGATCTTCCGACCAACGACTTCAATCGACTCTTCGCCAACCTGTTCCCCGACGCGATGCGCTCAAGTCGCCCAGCCGGCGTCTATTCCGCTGCCGTCGGCGGGTCGCTCTTTGACCGCGTCGCTCCGGCTTCGAGCGTTCACGTGGCGACGACGTTCAATGCGGTGGGCTGGATGACTGCGTTGCCCAAGGCTCGCTTGCCGCAGTTCGTTTCCACCTCGCCACCGGCGCGGCGTGCGTCTCGCGACGGTGTCTCCATGAGCCCGGAACAAAGAGCGCCCTTCATTCAGCAGGCCCGCGAAGACATGCTGCATTTCTATCGCGCTCGTGCCGCGGAGCTCAAGACCGGCGGAAAGCTGCTCGTCCAGGTTTTCGGACGCAATGACGAGCACGACACCGCGAACGGAATCGTCGACGGTCTGAGCGACGCGATGCTGGACATGGTGAACGACGGCCGTCTGAAGCGCGAGGTCTACGAGGATTTCGTCTTGCCTGTCTTCTATCGATCGCTTCCGGAGTTGTTGCCGCCCACCGGAGACGACGGAGAGCCTCCGGCATTCCGCGTTGACAAGGCGGAGGCCCGCGAGTCCCGAGTCCCTTTCAACGAAAACTTCGCCCGCACCGGGGATCCCCGCGTCTGGGCCGAGAGTTACGCCGGCTTCATTCGCGCGTTCTCGGAGCCAGTCGTTGCGTCTGGCCTACCGAACACCCCCGACCGGCCACAGCTCGTAGAGGAGCTCTACGACCGTATGGTGAATCGATTCACGGCGGACCCCGAGCGCTACGAGTTCCATTTCATCTCGCTGGGTGCCCTGCTGACGCGAGTGTGAGCGAAGATGGTCCGACACCGAGGTTGATTCTTCGTTACTTCGCGTTGCGGCACGCCTCGACGTCGTCGCTCGAGATGCCGAGTTCTTTCGCTACTTCATCGACGTCCTTGGCGGTCGCATCGACCCTGTACGCCTCACGGGACGCTTTCTCGACTTCATTCGACACCTTGGCGCCGCCGTAACGCGTCGCGCTTTGCGGCGAGAACGCCAGCGAGCTGTGGCGTCGCCTCACCGGTCACCTCGAGCCCGTTCTCCGCCTGAAACTTCGAGATTGCAATCACGGTCGCCGTGCTGAGCTCGCCGTCGGTGCTTCCAGGGTCGTACCCGAGGGCCGTGAGGTCGCGCTGAATTGACTGCACGACGAAATCGGCGCTTGTAGGCGGTGCAGCCGGTGCGACCGCCGCCGCACGCTGCGAGTGTGCGGTTTGCGGGAAGGCCCCAGCGAGGCCCGTGTTGACTCGAATGGCCCGCACCGTCGTCTCCATCTCCATCGCGCCGCCGTCGACCATCTTCCGCATCATGTCCATCTGCGAGCCCATCATTCCTTCGATCCTGGCGCGCTCCTCTGGTGGCATCGCAGCGAGCTGCGCGTCGAAGTCCGCGAGCTTCTTGCGCGCGTCCTCCATCTCTTTCTCTTCTTTCGGACCGAGGACTCCACCCATGCGCATGACGTTGTGGTGCGGCATGTAGAGCTGGCTTCCGGGCACGGTTCGATAGTCCAGGTCCAGCCGCTCGATGAAAAACTCTCGCGACTTCCGTTTCTGCGTCACCGTTCCGTCGATTCGCAGCTTCACCGGGACATACTTCACGGCATCGATCCATAAGTTCATCGTATGGATCGTGATCTCTTCGCCATCCACCTCGTCGACCAGGTTGAGGTCCTCTGCTCGCGCGTGGATCGCTCGAGTCTTTCCGATGGTCTCCTTGCCGACGATCTTCGCGCGTTTCCTGAAGAGCGACATGCTCTGCGCCATCGCCGCCTTGTCTGCGTCCGCTTCGACTTTGCCCTTGGCGGACGCGCCGCCGGCCGCCGACGCGAAGTCGGCCATGCTGTTCATCATCGTGCCTGGGTTGGGTGATGCCCACGGCTCCTCACTCGCACCTGCGCCCATCCCATCGAGCAACCCCGGAGGGAATCCGGCCTCCTTCATTTCGCGGTCCATTTCACTGTCCATCGCAGAGCCACTCTGCCTGAGCCCGTCCGAGTAGGCCTGCCAGGCATCCGGAGGCATCCCTTGTCCGGCCTGCTGACGACTCTGCATCTCATTGAAGGTGACCAGGCGAAACGTCTCGATCGGTCTTGCGTTGGCTCGGGGGATCGATACGCGCTCGTAGTAGAGCGTCGAATCGTGGCCCACCATCGTGATGTCCATCGCGTAGTCAGAGACGCCTTTCGAGCGCTTGGCGTCGGCGTCAGACATCTTATCGAAGAGGGCACTCGCGCTCTGTGCGCCGCCAGCCGCGGGAACGGCCGAGATCAGTGTGAAGAATACGAAGGCGAGTCGCCGTTGGATCGTGCGATTCCGCGCCACCGTCGCTGAGTGAGCCGACGGAAGAGTCTTGGTCAACTTGGACTGCGTCATGAGCGTCTCGACGGCGATGCTCTCATGGATCGGATGTGCCGGAAACGGGGCGTTCTGGACGCCTCACGGCAGACGGGCGCGAAATGTGAAACCGTGGGGGAATCGCGCGGAATTTGCTTGGTTCGGCAAGCAAGGGTGTCTAGTCTTGCTCCCAAGGGGGCAGAATGCTCAGACCAAAGAAAGTGATTCCAAGTCTTGCGGTCGCGATCCTCGCTTTGACCGGTTGTGGTTCGACGCCCGGTGCGCCTGGTGGAAGCGGCGGGAGCGGCGGGAGCGGCGGGAGCGGCGGAAGTGGTGGAAGCGGCGGCAGTGGAGGCACCGCAGGAACGGGCGGTAGCGGGGGAACCGGCGGGTCGATTCCCGAGGGACTCGCGACGTCTCTCCGCGGGTGGTGCACGAACTACGTCGATACCTGTGAGTTCACGGACTACTACAACTCAGTCGAGGAGTGTGTAGGTGGAATCTTCGAGTTCTACAGGCAGTACATACCCAACATCGACGACCCTTCTTGTCAGGCTGCCCTGATGAGCTACCTGGATTGCGGGGCCGACCTATCCTGCCAAGAGCTCGACATGCCCAACAACAGCTGCGACGACCAATACTACGCAGTCGCTGAGCCCTGCGGCTTCTGAACTCTGTAAGTGGGAGCACGCAGACTACACCATCGTGCTAGCTTGGCCTCGCGATGATCATCGTCACGGGCACGAAGCGCTCCGGCACGTCGATGTGGATGCAGCTTCTCAAGGCCGCGGGCTTTCCGCCCATCGGCGATGCGTTCCCGCGCAACTGGGCGAAGACAATCAAGGACGCGAATCCGGGCGGTTTCTGGGAGTCCGAGCTGCGGCGTGGGATCTACTACGCGACCAACCCCCAGCCGAAGACGGGCGCCTATCTTTTCCCGCGGCAGACTCGGCGCAACGCCGTGAAGGTGTTCATTCCAGGCCTGATCAGGTCGGATCTCGCCTTCATCGATAAAGTGGTCGCAACGGTCAGACCCTGGCGGCAGTACGTGCGATCGCTGAACCGGCTGTACGCGATGGAGCGCGAGGCCCAAGAGGCCGCGCGCAAAGACTCGGGCATCGACCCGCTGCCGCCGGTGTTCATGACTCCCGTCATCGAGTGGTGGGTCGAGAACTTCTCGCTGATCAGCGACATCGTGACGCGTCGCTACCCGTTCTATATGGTCTCCTACGACGCAGTGCTGAGCGATCCCGATGTGACGTTGAGAAAGGCGTTCGAGTGGATTGGCGATGGAGATGTCGAGGCGGCCATCGCGGAAGTACAACCCATGCTGCGTACTCAGGGCGAAGACAGCGATGACGAGGTCGATGTCGGCGACCTCGAGCTGGAGCCGGAAGTCGTCGAGGTGTTCGACGCGCTCTATGACCTCGTCCTCGAGCAGCGCCCCCTCGACCAAGCGTTTGTCGATCGCCTGAACCAAACCAACGAGACTCTCGATGAATGCATCCAAAAGGCTGTGCGAAACGTCGCGAAGGCACAGCGTGCAAGGAGGCGACTCCTGGAAGAGCGGCGACGTCGTTCGGACATCGACACGGGGCCATAGCCAACGAGATTTGCCTAACCGTGCTCGACGCGCACGGCATTCGGCGACTGTCTTCGACCGAACAACACCAGCAATCCGCCGAACACGAACATCAAGATGCCGTAGACGGCTGACGGAATCGATAGTTCCGCAGATTTGAGCAAGGTCAGCGTCACCATCAATCCGATGGTCGCGTTCTTGATGCCGACTTCGATGGCGATGGTGAGAGCGTCACCCCGATCGATGCCGAGAAGCTTGCTGCTCGCGAAGCCGATCGCGATGCCGCCCAAGTTGAGTGCCGTCGCCGCGGGGCCCGCTTGCGCGACCAAGGAGACGATCTCGTTGCGCGTCCCGTAGACGATTGCCCCGATGAGCAGCACTAGAACGAAGAGACCGAATTTGCCGACATATGGCTCTGCCTTCTGAGCGAACGACGGAGATCGATGGCGCACAAACATGCCGATGAGGACAGGAACGACGGTCACGACCATAAGCGTGATCACGGTTCGCAGTACTGGAAGCTTTACCGTCTGCTGGCCAGCTTCCATCGCGTACATGTCCAGCGCCAGGTTGGTGAAGAGTGGAATCGTCACGATCGTGATCATGCTCGCGAGTACCGTGAGCGTGATCGAGAGGGCGACGTTCCCGAAAGCGAGAAGGGTGAAAATGTTCGAAGTCGTGCCGCCCGGACACGAGGCGATGATGACCAGGCCTACTGCGATCGCCGGCGAGAGCCCCATGACCTCTGCCAGTGCGAACGCCAACAATGGGATGAGGACGATCTGAGCGACCGTGCCGACGAACATGGCTTTGGGCCGCGTGACGACCTGGCGGAAGTCGCCGAGGGTGAGACCGAGCCCCATCCCGGCCATGATGATCATGAGCGAGACAGGAAGACCGATTTCGATAAGCGGAGATTGCTCCATGGTTCGCCGGAACGCCGGAGGCTCACCCGAGAGGCAGCGGGTGTCAACGAGCGTCGCGTCGGGGCGGCGCAAGGCATCGACGCATTTCTGGAGGACCCGGCTGTAAAGGACGACGCTCAGGTGTGGAGAGCACCGCCCGAGGCCGGCATTCGCTGGACCGACGACTTCGCGAGCTTGTATCAGTTGCTCAAGTAGTCGGTAACTCGAGCTTCAGTCGGGGAAGCGAGACTGCAGGCACGGCTGCGTCACCGAGTACGGGATCGCGAGAACAGCTCTCTCAGGTTGCGAGTCAGCAGGTTCTGCCGGATCAGCGTCGGAAGTGATCCGAAAAAATCTTTCGCGGAACCTTTGCCGGCGTGTTGAAAGACCTTCTTGCCGACAGCTGGGTTGGCGGGCTTGAAGTAGGAACGGACGGCGACTGCGGACTCTCCGTGCTGAAGCTTGGTCAATGCCTTCTTGGTGGCCGACACATCGTTCCAGTCGCTGCGAAACACGATTCGTCCTTGCCCATCGATGATGAACACCGAGTTGGGCATCCCGCCGTACAGCAGGTGCGCGGTTCCGTCGATGTCGTCCACCAGGATCTCTCGGTTCTCGTGGAAGATCTGCTTCAGGTTGGAGGCGCTGGCCAGTTTGTCTGCCTCGCTCTTGTGTTGGCACACGTGTGCGCCGGGGTGAGCCTCTCGAACGTACAGCACCAGAAACTGGCAATCGGGAAAATCGGACGCAACAGCATGCATCCCCTTCACCCGGGTTTGATAGATGGGGCAGGTGATACTGCCCATTTCCAGCACGGTGATCGGTCCGCGGTAGTCCGACAGCCGCACTTCACGACCGTCCAGGCACCGGGCCACGAAGTCTGGCGCGATATCGCCGATGCGAGGTCCCCTGAAATTCAGCAACTCGTAGTGCTTCGCGTCGAAGGAGTCGTAGTTGTACTCGTCGGTCATCTCACATCGGGTCCGTAGTCGAGGGTCGGCTTCATCGAGGTAGCCGAGCACTCGATTGATGAAGGGTCAATGCGGAGGCGTCGATCGTACCGGAGAATCCTGAAGATCCCCGGGGAGTTGGGCGAGCGACGCCATTCTCCGTTACCCTGTTGGGCGACCGCGTTTGACCTGAGGGGGGCACTGTGGGCAAGTTTTCTCGAACTACGTCGTTGATGCGCGCATCCTGGGATGTGCTGAAGCAGGACAAAGAGCTCCTGATGTTTCCGTTGCTCTCGGGTATCTGCTGCGTACTGGTCCTAGCTTCGTTTGCTGGCCCATTGCTGACGATGACCGATTGGCAAGCTGCCAGCGAAAGCATGACCGCGGGCGCTGCGCAGAACCTGGCGCAATCGGACGGCAGCGTCTCCGCACAGCAAGTGCTCTATGGACTCGGGTTGTTTCTATTCTACTGCTGCAACTACTTCGTCATCGTCTTCTTCAACGCGGGCCTCATCGCTTGTGCGCAGATTCGCATGGAGGGCGGTGACCCGACGGTCGCGGACGGGCTCCGTGAAGCCTGGGCGCGCCTTCCCGCCATCGCGGGCTGGGCACTGCTCGCCGCGACCGTGGGCTTTGTGCTTCGGATGATCGAAGAGCGTTCGAACCTGGTGGGCAAGATCGTCGCCGGTCTACTCGGCATGGCATGGTCCGTCACGAGTTTCCTCGTCGTTCCCATCCTGGTCATCGAGAACGAGAGCCCCATCAGCGCGCTCAAGCGTTCGTCGACGATGCTCAAGAAGACCTGGGGCGAGCAGCTCATCGGCAACTTCAGCTTCGGACTGATCTTCCTGCTTCTGGCGCTGCCCGGAGTCCTGCTCATCGCACTAGGCGCCACGACCAACAGCATCGCGCTGATCGTGGTTTCGGTGCTCTACTTCATCGTCATCGCGCTCGCGCAGTCCGCGCTACAGGGCATCTTCCAGGCCGCCCTCTACCTCTACATGCGAAACGGCGAGGCGCCCGATGGCTTCGACGCCAGCGCGCTGCAATCGTCGATAGGTCACCGCTGAGCCAAACGCAGACCTAGTCCGTCCTTCGACGCCAGAGAAGTAGCCCCGCGAGCGCCAGGCCCAGGCCGGTCAGCAAGCCGGTCGGATTCGCCGTGACAGAGCAGCCCCCGGTGGTGAGATCCATGCCGTCGACGTTTGTCACACTCACGAGGTCCGGCACGCTCGCGTTGTGCTGCGTGAGCGCTTGATCGATCGCGGCGCTGTTGTCGGTCACGACCGTTCCCGGACCACTGGTCGATAGTTGCTTGACGGTCGCGTTGGCCGGAGGTGCGCCATCTCCGGCAGGGTCCCAGGGCCAAGACGCGGCGCCCGGCAGCAGTCGAACCACCCGGCCGTCTTCGAGCTCGACGCGTGATGGTGCTTCGCTGAACGCGATCAACGGACCACATTCGATGACCCGCTCGGCACGATGTGCGTTCGTTACGTCTTCGAGGTCGGCGTTGAAATCAAACAAGGGGTCGAGGTCCATCTCGGGCGCGGACAAGGTCGTGTAGAAGCGCGTCACGTAGGGCCTCGACTGCAGGAGGTCGCTCGTTTCCAACATCGGCGCAATCACGTCCGTCGAAAGTGCATCCATGAACGCCTCGGTGTTGAACGGCGTCAGCGGGTTGTCA
>CAYZDM010000105.1:0-8077 GCA_964476875.1 uncultured Sandaracinaceae bacterium
GGCGTGCCCGTGTTCCGTCGTCAGCGGAACCGCTGCTCGAAAGGTGGTCGCGTGTTCAGCGCAGGACGGTGACGTACGTGGGACCGGGGCCGTCGAGCCAAGTCACCGCGCGAAGCGCGCCGGTTTCGACATCGATGATCGAGAGCTTTTTGTCCTGCACGTGGGCGACGAACGCGAAACTGTCGGTGGGGTCCACCGCTGCGGTCAACGGGAAGGAACCGCCGGGCAACGCGACCGGCTCAGAGGGAGTCAGCGTGTCGCCGTCCACATCGATGGTGACCAGGTTGGAGCCTGTGCCGGTCGGCGCGAGAATCTGGGAGCGAGTGGGCATGTAGGTGACCCCGTAAGGGAAGCCGCCGCCGATGCCGAAGCTCTCGACCACGAAAGGAGCGCTGGGGTCAGACGTGTCGACGAGTGTGACGTCCAAGCTGAAGCTGTTCGCGACCACGACCCGGGTGTTGTCGTCGAGGAACGTCACGTCGGAGGGGTCGTTGCCCGTCGGCACCATCGGGCTCAGCGTGCCCGCGACATCGGCGGTTTCAAAGACGTGAACCCCACCACTGCCACCAGCGATGTTGAACACGCCCAACGTGCCGTCCGGGCTCAAGGCAACCTGCTCGGGTCGCCCTTCAACGGTGATTTCCTCGATGAGCGTGCGCGTCGTGATATCGACAATCGAGAGTGTGTTGCCGGACTCGGCCTGGGTACCGTAGTTGGCGGTGTATGCGCGGGTGCCATCTGGACTGATCGCGATCCCAAGCGGGACGTCACTGATGACGACTTCGGTGGCCTCTCTGGTCTCTAGATCGACGATGAGCAGAGTTCCGCCGGGCGGCACCTCCGGCGAGCCAATCAACATGTTCGTGACGCCCGAATCGAAGAACGCGGGACCGACCGAAACGACCGCGGTGGCGCCATCGGGGGTCACCTCAACCTCGATCGGGCCGGGCTCCCATTCGGAGAGATCGATCGTATCGACGATCGCCGACGGACCATCACTCTCGCCATCGATGAGCTTGTCGTAGTCGAGGAGCGTCAGCGATTGGTTCAACCAATCCGCAGTCACCACCAGGCGCGTCTCACCGCCCGTCCCCCCAGCTCCGCCGACACCGCCAGAGCCGCCCACTCCCCCTGAACCACCGGTCCCGGAGTTCGAGGAGCCACAGCCACCAAACGCCAACGCCACGACAGCGAAGGCGACCCAAGAGAACCGAGAAACCATCGCGCGAGTATAAATGAATTAACCCCACCAAAAAGGGGACAGTCCCCTTTTTCGAAGGGTTAATTCGTCCGGCTCTCGTTTGTTAGTCGAGCAGGCGGAAGGTGACCTTGTCGAGTGTGCCACCTTCGTACGGATAGTGGTCCGGATAGAGGGTGGAGACGGGGGTGCCGTTGTCGACGCCTACATCGAACGGCTCCGAGAGCGAGAACGTCGCGTTGTGGGTTCTCGGCATGTCGACTTCGCCGACCTTCTTGTCATTGATGAAGAGTTCACCGCTGCCCGCAAAGTTCCCCGCATGGGTGAACTTGAAGGTGATCTTGGTCTCGCCCTTCTTGAGCACCGGTGACTTCATGACGTAATGGACCCCATCGAGGAAGTTGTAGTCGTAGTAGACCCGGCGATTCTTGATGAACATCGTGTAGCCGCCGGTGAAGCCACCGCAGGCCACGATGACGCCGTGTTCCTTTCCGGTGATGTCGATCACCGTCTCGATGGTGTGGGAGCGGCCCTTGATTGGCGGCGACGCCTTTTCTGCAATTCGCGTCGCGCCCGGCGCGTAGAAGATGAACTCCGTTACACCCTTGAACAGTCGGTCCTGCTGCTTCCCAATGCGTGCGATCATATCATCGTAGAGTGGGTAGACTCTGTACTCCTCGGCTTGTTCTTCGAAAAGCTGCTGCAGTTCGGCAAGCTTCTCAGGGTGCTCGGCCGCTAGATCCGTTGCGGCGCTGAAATCTTCGGCAACGTGATAGAGTTCCCACTTGTCGTTCTCGAACGGGGCCGTCGTGTTCAAATCCCAAGGCATTCGGTTGGCGTGGAGCGTCACTGCCTTCCACCCGTCGGCCCAAATCCCCCGATTCCCGAACATTTCGTAGTACTGCACCTTTTTGGCATTCGGAGCATCGGCGTCGTTGAACGAGTAGCGCATGCTCACGCCGTCCATCGGGCGCTGCTTCACGCCGGCGATCTCGTCGGGCACCTCGATGCCGATGACGTCGAGAAGCGTAGGCGCGAGATCCGAAATATGGTGGTACTGATCGCGAACCTCCCCCTGCGCCTCAATCCCGTCGGGCCAGTGAACGATCAAGGCGTCTTGGATGCCCCCGCGGTGCACAGACTGCTTGAAGTACTTGAACGGCGTGTTGCCCGCCATCGCCCAGCCAGCGTGGTAGTGAGGGTAGCTCTCGCGGTCGCCCCAAGTTTCGTAGCGCCTCCAGTTGGCGTCGAATTCGGTTTGCAGGCCGTTGAGCACATAGGTCTCGTTGAACGTGCCGGCGAGACCACCTTCTCCACTCGCGCCGTTGTCGGAGGTAACCATGATGATGGTGTTCTCGAATTGGCCGACACGCTTGAGTGTGGCGATAATTCGCCCGATCTCGACGTCTAGATGCTCGAGCTGCGCCGCGAATACCTCCATCTGTCGCGCGTAAAGCTTCTTCTCCTTGGCGTTCAACGAATCCCAAGCTGGAATCGCATCGGCGCGCGCGGTGAGCTTGGTGTCTTGCGGGACGATCCCAAGAAGTTTCTGCCGCTCGAGAATCAGCGCACGCGCCTCGTCCCAACCCATGTCGAATTTGCCCTTGTACTTTCGAATATACGACTTGGGCGCCTGGTGCGGTGAGTGCATACCGCCGGGTGCAAAGAACACCATGAAGGGGCGGTCCTTGGGCGCGGTCGACATGTGGCCGGTGATGTAATCGATCGCTTGGTCGGCTAGATCAGTGGAGTTGTGATACTCCTTGCCCTTGTTTTTCCAAGGCTCAATCGGAGCGTGATCTTCATACATCACGGTGCGGTACTGATCCGCATCCGCCGCCATGAACCCATAGAAATGCTGAAAGCCCTCGCCACTCGGCCAACGATTGAACGGCCCGGCCTGTGAAACCTCGTACAGCGGCGTGTGATCCCACTTGCCCAGCATGTAGTTGACGTAACCGTTGCCCTCCATGACTTTGGCGACGGACTTCGCATCCTCGGGGATGATCGCGTTGTAACCTGGGAATCCCATCGCGGTAAGGGAGTGCGAGCCCAGTCCGATCGAGTGTGGATTGCGGCCGGCCATGATGGACGCACGCGACGGGGAGCAGAGCGCGGTCGTATGGAAATTGTTGTAGCGAAGTCCGCCGTCAGCAAGGCTGTCGATGTTCGGAGTGGCGATGAGTCCGCCGAAACTGCCGAGCTGGGCGAAGCCCGTATCGTCGAGAAGGATCAAGACGACGTTCGGGGCGTTGTCAGGCGCCGGCGTGTATGTCGGAGGCCACCACTCGACCGAGTCCTCGTAACGCTTCGCGATCTTGCCTTCGAAGTTGAGCGGTGAGGTAGGGTCGTTGGAGGTCTCGGCGGGTCGCGCTTCCTCGGCCGAGGGCTCGGGGGCTTCAGGATACTCCGGCGGCGGCGCGGCCTTGTCACATGCGGAAAGGAGAAGCGCGGCGCAGAGAAGTGTGAGTCGAAATCGCATCGAGCGAGGGTTGTGCGTTCATCTGCTGACGTCAACGAGGGCCGAGGCAGAGTTCACCGTGCCGGATGCTATGTAGGCGCAGATTCTGCGCCTCGCAACCCGTGAACGCAGGATCTGCGCCGCTAAGCCGCTGAAAATACAATGATAACGCCTGGCACACGGCACTTGCAATCCAGGCTAAATTGAAACATGTTCTAGTGAAACATGTTCTAGTTTCGCGGTCGCTACCGAGCTGCCGCAAGACGTCCAAGAGACGATCGGAGCTGCGGATGACGACCGAGACACAGACGAACCCGTGGGCAGGATTTGCGAGGGGCTGGTTTCTGCTCGTGTTCTCGGAGGAGCTCGAGGCGGGCCAAGTGATCCCGCTGAAGCGTTTCGATCAAGAGCTCGTGTTGTTCCGGACCGAATCCGGTGAGGCCAAGGTGCTCGATGCCTATTGCCCTCACATGGGCGCCCACCTCGGACACGGCGGCAAGATCGAAGGCGAAGGGATCGTCTGCCCGTTCCACGCGTGGAAGTTCGACGGCACGGGAAAGTGCGTCGAGATCCCGTACGCCAAGCGTATTCCGCCGAAGGCAGGCGTGGCGTGTTGGCCGGTGACCGAGCGCAACGGCATGATCTTCGTCTGGCACGACCGTGAAAAGAGCGAGCCCGGATGGGACGTCCCGATCCTCGAAGAATGGGAGGACGAAGAGTTCCTTCCCTGGAAGTACGCAAAGCTCCAGATCAAGACGCCGCCGCTGGCGATTGCAGAGAACTTAGCGGACGCGGGGCATTTCATTCCCGTGCACAACACTCATCCCGTGCCGGGTTCGTTCAGCAACACCTACAACGACCACGTCGGACAGCAGAAGCTCAAGGCCATCGCCTACCCCGTGCACGGAGGCAAGGACGAGTTCTCCTCTACCGCGACCTACTACGGGCCTGCGTACCAGGTCACGAAGATGCACGGCAGGGGGCTCGGCGTGATCATCAACGCGCACACGCCCATCGATGACGACAATGTGATGCTGCGCTTCGCCGTCTCGATGAAGGCGGGCAAAGAGATGACCGATGAGCTCGTCGAGCATTTCATCAACAACATGCGCGATGGCTACCTGCAGGACGTGCAGATCTGGGAGAACAAGATCTACCTCGACCGCCCGATGCTCTGCGATGGAGATGGCCCGATCGGCGAGTTCCGGCGCTGGTACTCGCAGTTCTACACCCCACGCAGCAAAGCGGCCGACGCAGCCGAATAGCGAGGAGCATCTGCGATGAGCAACGCCACCAAGCCTGATTTCGTGAAACTCGCGTGTGAAATGAAGCCCAGGCTGCGCGAGCGGAACGCCAAGGCAGATGCGGACCGTGTGATTCCGAACGAGACCATCCAGGAGCTCAAAGACGCCGGCATCTTTCGCATGATGCAGCCGAAACGATGGGGCGGATACGAATGCCACCCCATCGAGTTCTTCGACGCCGCGATCGAAATCGCGTCGGCATGTCCATCGACGGCGTGGGTGCTCGGAGTCGTGGCGGTTCACAACTGGCAACTGGCGCTGTTTCCGGAGCAGGCCCAAAAGGACGTTTGGCAGAGCGAGAACGGGCTCGACACGCTCACCGCCTCTTCGTACATGCCGGTTGGCAAGGTGACGCGAACCGAGGGCGGCTATCGGCTCAGCGGGAAGTGGGGCTTCTCGAGCGGCAGCGACCACTGCCAGTGGAACCTCCTCGGTGGATACGCGCCCAAGGAAGAAGGCAAGCCGCCGGACATGTTCACTCTCTTGGTGCCTCGATCAGACTACGAGCTCGTCGACGATTGGTTCGTGTCTGGACTCAAGGGCACGGGGAGCAGGTCCGTGGTCGTCGACGACGTGTTCGTGCCGGAGCATCGCGTGCACCGGATGTCGGACGCCTATCGGTTGCAGAGCCCGGGCAATGAGGTCAACACCAGCGCCCTCTACAGAGTACCGTTTGGTCAGCTGTTCACACGAACGGTGGCCACGCCGGCGATCGGCATGCTTCAGGGTGCGCTCGAGGCTTACGTGAACCTGAACAAAGGCCGAACGGGGCGAGCCGACGGAAAGAAGGCGGCAGACGACCCGTTCAACCTCGAGACCTGCGCGCGCGCGACGCTTGCGATGCGCGAAGTTCGGGCTCTCCTGCGCAACGACTGGAACGAAATGATGGCCAAGGCGGAGGCCGGGGAGCGCGTCGAAGTCGAAGACCGGGTCGCGTATCGCGCAAACGCGGGTGCCGCGACCGACCGCATGGTGAAGTCGCTCGACGAGTTGTTCATGGCGAGCGGCGGCTCGGCGATTTTCCTCAACCAGGACATCCAGCGCTTCTTCCAAGACATTCATGGGGCGCGAGCACACCACGCCAACAACCCCCTCAAGACGCAACGCAACTTTGGGGGACTCATAATGGGCGAGCCAACGACGGATTTTTTCCTCTGAGACCATGATGGGGCAATCGATCCCCGTACCAGCGGCCCCCGAAGCAACGAACAGAAATGGGAGAACAGCCATGAGCAAGAAGCCGCGATTTCCGATTCCGCGATACCCTCGAGGGTGGTTCCAGGTGGCCTACTCGGACGAGATCAAGCCCGGCGAGGTCAAGCCTCTCAAGTACTTCGGCGTCGAACTCGTCATGTTCCGCACCGAAGAAGGTGAGGTCAACGTACTCGATGCGTTCTGCCCTCACATGGGCGCGCATCTAGGGCACGGCGGCAAAGTCGATGGCGACGGCATCGTTTGCCCGTTCCACGCATGGAAATTCAACGGACAAGGCAAATGCACGGAGGTGCCGTACGCGCAGCATCTGCCTCGCAAGGCGAACATCACCGCGTGGCCGGTGCACGAAGTCAACGGCCTCATCATGGTGTGGCACGACATCGAGGGGAAGGAGCCATCCTGGGAGATTCCCGAGATCACCGAATGGAACAACGATGAGTGGACGCCCTATTGGAAACAGCATTGGAAGCTGCGAACCCACAACCAAGACATGTGCGAGAACGTCGTCGACAAGGCGCACTTTCGCTACGTCCACGGTATGAACATTGTGCCGCAGCCGCACACCATCGAGCTCGATTACCCGCATATCCACATGGTCACGGACACCGCGATGGAGACCCCACAGGGCGACGTGACCGGCGAGCTAGACGTGGACGTCCACGGTTTCGGTTTCTCGCTGAGCCGCTTCCGAGGCATCGTCGAGACGACCAACATGGCGTCGGTTACACCCATCGATGACGAGTACTGCGACGTCCGCTTCTCCTTTACGGTGAAGAAGATCGGCGGCGCAGACATCACGAAGGGCGTCGGCAGAGCCTTCACCAAGGAAGTCGCTCGGCAACTCGAAGAGGACGCTCCAATCTGGGAAAACAAGGTGTTTTCCAAGCAGCCGATGCTGTGCGACGGCGACGGACCGGTCGCCGAATTCCGCAAGTGGTGCGAGAACTTCTACCCGGAGTGGTATCACAAGGAGGCTCAAGACGAGTATGATGGGGTCAAGGAGGTGCGCAAGCCGCTCACGCTGGCCGAGCGTCGCAAGCGACTTGCCGCAGCATAGATGGACACAAGTTCCGATACACAGAGCCCGGCGACACCGGACGAGATCCGAACACGCATTCGAAGCGAGCACGCACAGATCTCTGCGCTGCTCGCGCGCGTCGAGGCCCTGAGCGAACGCGTTGGGGACGACACCAAATCGGTGGTCGCCCTGCGCGAAGAGCTTCTGGGGCTTGGCGAGGTACTGCTCAAGCATCTTCACTACGAGGAGTATCAGCTTCCGTCGCTGGCCGATGCTGGCAAGGTCGACGAGATGGTCAAAGGCATGCATCTCGAGCACCAGGCGCAGCGAGACATCTTCGACAGTGTGATCCGTGAGCTGGACGAAACCGCGGTGGGCTCCAATTTGATCACGGGCGTACGCGAGCTGTCGCGGGCGATCCGAGACGACATGGAGCACGAGGAACGAGAGCTGCTGAGCAAGCCCTAAGTGAGAATCATCCGATGAAACTCATGTACAACCCAGCAACGTGCAACCACTACGGCGTTTGCGTCGAAGAAGCACCCGAGGTCTTCTCCTTCGCCGAAGACGGAAGCCTTCAAATCCAAACCTACGAAGTCCCCCCCGACCTCGAAGTCAAAGTTCGCGACGCCTGCATGATGTGCCCCACCCAATCCATCCAAATCGAAGAAGAGTAAAAAGAAAAAGGGGACAGTCCCCTTTTTGGTGGGGTTAATTTTGGTGTGGACGCTGCGTGCGTCGGTAGCAAGAACGGGGCAGTCCCCAGCTAGATTCGGATGAGGAGTTTGCTGCTTACCATTCGCGATGAGGCGAAGATGGGGGTCATGATGTGGCTCGCGACGCTGGTCCGGATGCCGGACAAGTCTAAGACGTACACGTCG
>CAYZDM010000106.1:0-8041 GCA_964476875.1 uncultured Sandaracinaceae bacterium
CCATTCCCCAGGGGACGACGGCGCCGGGGAAGGTCTGTCCATCGCCGGCCGTGCCGATGAAGGGATCGACCTGAGCGGCAAGTGGCGCTTCCGAGGGGGGCGACGGAACCTCGTACGAAGAGCCCCCTGTCGCAGTGCACGACGCGAGCAGCAGGAGGAGTGAGCCGGCGGCTGCCATGCGACGCCGGGTCGGTTTCAACCTCTCGCGCTCCTCGGCGAACTGAGAAGCATCGCCAGCCACGACCACTCCTTCGACTGGGCGGCAGTCATGCGCACGATGATCGTGAGGGGAACCGACACGAGGGCGCCAATCGGACCTAGCACGAAGCCCCAGAACACCATCGAGAGAACCACCACCGAGGGCGACAGATCGGTCGCCTGCCCGGCCCATCGTGGTTCGATCACGATTCCGATGAGCAGATTGATCAAGAAGTACCCGGCAGCGAGCCCGAGCGCGGGTAGCCATCCAAGGGTGAGCAGGCACAGCGAGATCGCAGGGATGGATGCGAGGATGCTGCCGATGCTCGGAATGTAATTGAGGATGAACGCCATCAACCCAAACAGAAGTGAGTGGCCCAAGCCAACGACGCTGGTGAGGCCGGCGACGAGGAAGCCTGTTGCAGCGCTCGTGACCGTTTTGATCAATAGATAGCGTTGCACGTCACGGGCGGCGGTTTTGAGCGCTTGCACGTCCAGCCTGCCGAGCCGGTCCGTCCCTTTGAGCTTCTGAGCGATGGAGCCGCTCTCCACGACGAGGAAGACCGTGATCAGCAGGACGAGCGAACCTGCAGACACGACGCTCAGCGCCAGCGTCAAACCCGGGACCGTGAGCCCGCGCACGAGCTCGGTGGGGTCGAACTGCTCCACAGCGGTCGCCGGAATTCCGAGCCCCTGGCTCCATAGCCAGGACGCGCTCTCGAACTGCAAACGATCGAAATCACCGCGGTACTGACTGAACGCGAACGCAAAATCGGTCGCTGCCCGCGTGGTGAGAAAGCCAAGCGCTGTCACCACAGCCACCGCGGCGAAGCACGCCAACACGACGGCCAGCCAATACGGAAGGCCCCTCTCGGTCAGGTCGAGGATCTTGGAAAGGCTGATCGCGATGAGTGTCGCCAACAGAATCGGAATGACGATCGGCTGCCCCAAATGCAGCACCACCAAGAACACCCCAAACGCAGCGACCCGAACCACGCCGCAAGGCTAGCACTCAAAGGGGACAGTCCCCTTTTCAGTGGGGTTAATTCCTGGCGCCCCCATGACGGCACCGCTCGGCCCGAGCTTAACCCTTTGAAAAAGGGGACAGTCCCCTTTTCGGTGGGGTTAAGTGGTTCTGCCTTGGGCTAGGGCGAAGAAGGATGCGCCGGTGTGTTGGATGATGCCGATGATGTAGACGAGCGCGATGGCGCCGTCGAAGGCGCAGATGCCGTACTGCCAGGACTCCGCAAGCCCTTTGGGCACCATGTAGATGATCGCAGCGACGGCGGTCAGACGGACGAACCCCTGCCAGAAGATGATCGGGGCGCGCACACTCATGTCTTGTGCGGCCCACATCAGCGCGGCGCCTGCGAAGATCAAGAAGGCGCCGCAGGTCATCAACGCACCGAAGTGGGTGTCCTGTGGTTCGAGGACCGCGGCGGCCCAGGTCGCCAGACCGACCGGGATATCTAGAAACCCGGTGATCAAAACAAACTTCCTCAGCACACTGCTTTCCTTCTGCGCGCTGATGTGAGCGACGGGCGCGAGTCTATGCGAACGGTTGGCGAGTGTCACTTGGTTGCGTGATTCAGCGATGACCACTAGACGGGTGGACGAGCGTGGCAGCGTCTTCCGAATTTGATCCGGACAAACAGCGCGGGCCGATCGCCTGGATGGCGAAGAACCCAGTCGCGGCGAACGTGCTGATGCTCATTCTGATCGTCGGCGGCCTCGTGACGCTGGCAGCCGGGATCAAACAGGAAGTATTCCCAGAGGTCGACCTGGATGTCGTGTTGGTGGAGGTGGTGTACCCGGGAGCCAGCCCCGCAGAGGTGGAGCAAGCGGTCATCCTCGCGATCGAAGAGGGCATCCGCGGAGTAGATGGCATCAAGGAGGTTCGCTCGACCGCTCGAGAAGGCTCGGCGACCGTCACCGCGGAGCTTCTCCTCGGCACCAAACAGGATCGAGCGCTGAACGACGTGAAAAGCGCGGTAGACCGCATCACCTCGTTCCCGGCCGACGCGGAGCGCCCGACGGTGAGCATTCTCGCACCCCGCCAGCAGGCGATCTCCATCGTGCTCTACGGCGACGTCGACGAGGCCACCTTGCGCGCCGTCGCCGAGGAAAGCCGCCGGGAGCTGCTCAATGACGATCGCATCACCTACGTGCAGCTGAGCGGCATTCGCCCTCTCGAGATCAGCATCGAGGTTCCGCAAGCACAGCTCCGCAAACACCATCTGACGCTGGACGAAATCGCGGCGCGAATCCGGGCCGCGTCCGTCGAGTTACCGGGAGGAGGCGTGAAGACCACTTCCGGGGAAGTGCTGCTTCGAACTACCGAGCGACGCGACCGCGGCGACGAGTTCGAGAGCATCGTTCTCCTGAGCCCCCCGGATGGATCGCAGGTCCTGGTCGGCGATATCGCAACGGTGAAAGACGCTTTCCAGGAGAACGACCGCAAGACGACGTTCAACGGTAAGCGGGCTGCGATGATCAACGTGTTCCGAGTTGGCGACGAAACACCGCTGACGGTGGTCGCCGCCGCCAAGGAGCACGTGGCCGAGTTGCAAGCGACGCTGCCGGACGGTCTGTACGCGGCGCCCTGGTTCGACGCGGCGGAGATCTACGAGCAGCGTCTCTCACTACTGATGCGCAACGCCCGAATAGGCCTGCTGTTGGTTTTGCTGATCCTGGGCTTTTTCCTCGAAGCTCGTCTTGCGTTCTGGGTGACTCTGGGGATTCCGATATCGTTCGCCGGAGCGCTCTTGCTCTTTCCCGGCGCCGACCTCTCGATCAACATGATCTCGCTCTTCGGTTTCATCGTGACGCTGGGAATGGTGGTGGACGATGCGATCGTCGTTGGCGAGGCCATCTACAAACAGCAGTCCGAGGGCAAAGGGCTGCTCGAGTCGGCCATCGTAGGCACACGGGAAGTCGCACAGCCGGTGATATTCGCGATCGTCACCACGTGCGTCGCCTTCGCGCCCATGCTGCTTGTGCCAGGGGTCATGGGGAAGTTCTTTCGCGTGCTGCCCACGCTCGTGATCGCCGTTCTTATCATTTCGCTGATTGAGTCGATCCTGATCCTGCCCGCCCACCTCTCACACCCAATGCCCTGGTGGCTACGGACCGTGCTTGCCCCGTATCTCTGGCTGATGAAATGGGTATCGAAGCTCGGAGTGCCGCAGCGCCTAGAGCACCACATTCAACACGGGTATGTTCCTCTGCTGCGCCGGGCACTGCGTTGGCGTTATTTCACCATCGCGGCAGGTGTCGCCATTCTCATTCTCACGGCGGGGGTCGTGGCCGGACGGGTGCCGTTCACGTTCATGCCGAAAGTGGAAGGTGATCTGATCACCGCCCAACTCAAGATGCCGGTGGGGACGCCGATCGATGTAACCCAACGGATCACGGAGCACGTCAGCGCATCCGCTCGTGCCGTCCTCGCAGAATCCGAGCAGGCGATGGAAGATCCCAAGCCGATTGCACGCGGTCTCTATCAAGACGTCGGTGCCAACTCGACGCTCGAACCGGGGTTCGACGGCGTGTTCGCAAGGGAGGGGACGGAACGTTCCACAGTGATGATCTACCTCGTCAGCTCCGACGAGCGCGACGTCACCACGCAGCAGTTTGTCGAGCTCTGGCGTCAAGCGATCGGTGAAATCCCCGGGGTGGAGTCGATGGTGTTTCGCTACGAGTTCGGCATCGAGCCCGGAAGCCCCGTCGACATCCAACTGATCCATGAAGATGTGGCCACGCTCGAGACCGCTGCCTCACGGCTCGCGTCCGAGATCGCATCGTACAGTGGCCTTCGTGACATCGAGAGCGGTGTCACCAAAGGCAAGGATCAGCTCGATTTTCGCCTCACCGAGGCCGCGGTCTCCCAAGGGCTCACCGAGGTGGAGCTCGCGCGCCAAGTTCGCGCATCGTTCTTCGGCGCCGAGTCGCTTCGCCAACAGCGGGGCCGCGATGAAGTTCGCGTCTACGTGCGGCTTCCGCGCGAAGAACGCGTGTCCCTCTACCATGTCGACAATCTCGTAGTTCGAACACCTAGGGGCGGCGAGATGCCGATGATGGAGGCAGCCACGGTAGCGCGCGGTCAAGCGTACACGGTCATCAACAGGACCGATGGCCGTCGCAACATCAGCGTCACGGCGGACGTCGCGGACGAGGACACCAACGCGAACGAGATCAACGCACAGATTCGCCGGCGAGAGTTACCGCAGCTGCTCGCGGACATCCCGGGGCTCACCTATGACCTCGGCGGCGTGCAGGAACGACAATCGGAGACGATGAAGGCTCTGGGTCTGGGTTTTGTCCTTGCGCTCATCACGATTTTTTCGATCCTAGCGGTCCTTTTCCGCAGCTACGCCCAACCCATCCTCGTCATGTCAGGCATTCCGTTCGGTATGGTTGGCGCGGTGTGGGGTCATGTCCTGATGGGCTTCGATCTCAGCCTAATGAGCATGCTCGGATTGATCGCGCTGTCCGGAGTCGTGGTCAATGATTCACTGATACTCATCGTCGCCATCAACAGATTCCGCGAAGACGAAGGACTCGGACTGTGGGAAGCGGTGCTGGCGGGTAGTGCGCGCCGTTTCCGCCCCATCCTGCTCACCTCGCTGACCACCTTCTTCGGACTCGCCCCGATGATTCTCGAGACATCCGTCCAAGCTCGCTTTCTGATCCCCATGGCGGTGTCACTCGGCTTTGGTGTGCTCGCCGGCACGTTCATCATGCTGCTGATCATTCCATGCGGGTATCTCATCCTCGAGGACACGCGGCGAATGATGGCGAACTCTATCGCCAGACTGGGGGGCAATCCGACGATCCCGCCGCCTGGACCGCCAAGAGACGACACGGAGCTGTTCGCCGCAGGCCAATAGACGAGCCCGAGCAGGCGTTCAGATCGACTGCACCCCACCCCGAACGAGCTGTGATCTACCCCACAGTCAGGCACCGTTGTCATTGACGGCCGCTCGACCCACCTCGACACTGATCGACGGGGATCGCGTCTCGAAAGGGACGCGTGGTGTGAACGGTCAGGGGGAACCGATGAAGCTCTTTGCTTTTGTTTTTGGATTAATTTGGATGGTGACGGTCGGGGCAAACGCTCAAGATCTACCGGGCGACTTTTCGATTGAACAGAACGGTGTGTCGCTGGCAGGTCCGACCGAGCCAGCCTCCGAAGACGCACCCGAAAAGACGAAAGCCTACAGCAAGAAGGTTGGAGGCTTGGTGTGGTTGGAGGCGACAGCGGGCCTCTCACGATTCAATGCCACGCGCTTCCGAACGCTCGATATCATTCCGGCCGGAGTTCAATCGCTGATTCCAGACGTGGTGGTGTCAGGCCCGGAGTTTGGCGCCGCGCTTCGCTTCCGGACCGGCTCGTCGACGATCGGCGTTCGATTCAAGCGTGCGGACTACGATCCGTTCGACATGACTTCGGTGGGGTTGGACCTGGGGTTTCTGATTCGTGCGGTTCCATACGTGCACCCTTCGATCCGAATCGGTTTCAATTACTACACCACGACCGGTGGCTTCGTTCTTCCGGGCTACGACAACCTGGTCAACAACGTGCGGAGCAACGGGGGTGGCGCTTCGATCGGCGCCGGGCTCAGGATTCCGATCGTGAAGTGGGTGTCGATCGCGGCTGATTTCGACTACTCGATCGTCGGGCTGGTTCTCCAGGGCAACGAAACCGTGACCGGCGGGAAGTTCACCGCTGGCACGGCAGGCACCGCGATTGCGGGCACCTTCGCGCTGACGATTCACTTGGGGACCTGATTTCCGCGCCGGAAGCGCCCCACGGCAACGTGTGCGCCGATGAAATCTTCCGGCTATGCTGACCTCCGAGGTCGACAAGAGCGGATGAAGATTATCGTCACGGGCGGGGCCGGTTTCATCGGCGCCAATTTCATGAACCAAATGGTGCCGGCGTTTCCCGAGCACCAATTCGTCAATCTCGACAAGCTCACGTACGCCGCCAACCTGGGCAGCTTGCGGGGGATCGATACGCTGCCGAACTACGCGCTGCGCAGGGCGGACATCACCGACATGGATGCGGTCGATGCCGTGTTCGAGGAGTTCGACCCCGACCTCGTCGTGCATTTCGCGGCAGAGAGCCATGTCGACCGAAGCATCCTGGGTCCAAGGGAGTTCGTTCGAACCAACATCGAGGGAACCTTCAACCTCCTCGAGGCGTGCCGCAAGCGCTGGTCGGGCGACGACAATCGTCTGTTTCAGCACGTGAGCACGGACGAGGTGTACGGCTCACTGGGTGACACTGGACTGTTCGAAGAGAGCACGGCGTACGACCCATCGAGTCCGTACTCCGCATCGAAGGCCGCAAGCGACCACATCGTGCGCGCCTACCACCGTACGTACGGCCTCCCGATCAAGATCACCAACTGCTCGAACAACTACGGTCCGATGCAGTTCCCCGAGAAGCTCGTCCCTCTCATGATTCTCAACGCCGTCGAGAGGAAGCCGCTTCCCATCTATGGCGCGGGCCTCAACGTGCGCGACTGGCTCTACGTCCAAGATCATTGCGAGGCTATTTGGACTGTCATCGAAAAGGGTCAGGTCGGACGGACCTATAACATCGGTGGCAACAACGAGATGCAGAACATCAAGGTGGTCGATACGCTTTGCGAGATCGTGGCTGAAGAGACAGGCACCGACCCGGGCGAGATCCTTGCGCTCAAGCACTTCGTCACCGACCGACCCGGCCACGATTTACGCTACGCGGTCGACGCGACGCGCATACGGGAAGAGTGTGGTTGGGAGCCCAAGGAAACTTTTGACACCGGTATCCGCAAGACGGTCCAATGGTACTTGTCCAACCAGGATTGGGTTGGCTCTGTACGCTCGGGCGAGTACCTGAAGTGGATCGACCTGAACTACGGCGACCGAACTGGATAAAGGGCGAGCATGATCAAGAAGGGCATCATCTTGGCGGGCGGGACCGGCACACGGCTGCACCCGCTCACCAGAGGGCTGAGCAAGCAGCTCATGCCGATCTACGACAAGCCAATGATCTACTACCCGCTGTCGACGCTGATGTTGTCGGGCATTCGAGAGGTCCTGATCATCACGACGCCGCACGAGCAAGCTCTGTTTCAGGGTCTCCTCGGCGACGGAAAAGGTTGGGGGCTTCGCATCGAGTACGCGGTACAACCGAGCCCAGATGGGCTGGCGCAGGCCTTCTTGATCGGCGAAGACTTCATCGGTGGGGATGCCTGCGCGCTCGTTCTCGGCGATAACGTTTTCTACGGACACGGTCTCCAAGGCTTGCTGCAGGACAGCGCAAAGCAGTCGGGCGGAGCAACGGTGTTTGGGTACTACGTGAGCAACCCAACCGCATACGGTGTGGCCGAGTTTGACGAGGACGGCGTCGTCATCGGGCTCGAAGAGAAGCCAGCCGCGCCCAAATCGAACTACGCCGTCGCGGGACTCTACTTCTACGATGAAGACGTGGTCCCGCACGCGAAGGCACTTCAACCCTCGGCGCGCGGCGAGCTAGAGATCACCGACTTGAACCGGCGGTACTTGGACGCAGGGAAGCTTCGATTGCAGAAGTTCGGACGCGGCGTGGCCTGGCTCGATACGGGAACACCCCAAGCTCTCTTGCAAGCAGCCAACTTCGTCCAGACGATTCAGGAGCGCCAGGGCTTGAGAGCATCCTGCCCCGAGGAGATCTCGTTTCGCAATGGATGGATCGACGCCGATCAGTTGGCGCGGCTCGCAAAGCCCCTCGAGAAGACCGAGTACGGGCAGTATCTTCAGGCCTTGGCCGATGGATTGGACATTTAGTGAAGGTCGAGTCCGCGAGCATCCCGGG
>CAYZDM010000107.1:0-7997 GCA_964476875.1 uncultured Sandaracinaceae bacterium
CCCATCACCGAACCGAGCGGCAACATGGTCGTCGATATTGGTGGCGGGACGACCGAAGTCGCGGTCATCTCACTTGCCGGGATCGTGTACTCCCAGTCGGTCCGTGTCGGTGGCGACAAGATGGACGAGGCGATCATCGCGTACCTCAAGCGCAAGTACAATCTCCTGATCGGCGAACAGTCGGCCGAGCGCGTCAAGTGCACCATTGGCAACGCACATACCGATGGCGAAGCCGAGACGATGGAAGTCAAAGGCCGCGACATGGTCGCCGGCGTACCGAAGACCGTCATCGTCAACTCCGACGAGATTCGCGACGCGCTCACCGAACCGATCAACGCGATCACCGAAGCAGTGATGATGGCGCTCGAGCGAACGCCGCCGGAGCTCTCGGCAGACATCGTTGACAAGGGCATCGTGCTCACTGGTGGAGGCGCTCTCTTGAAGAATCTCGACGTGCTTTTGCGCGAGGAAACAGGGCTCCCCGTGATGGTTGCGGATGATCCAGTGTCCGCCGTGGTGCTTGGCTGCGGCAAGGCACTGGACCACTTGGATCTCCTCCGCGAGGTGACGATCGCGTAGGGCGCGGAGCAAGATCGCGGCAATGAACTACTTCCAGACGATTCGAGATGCCGTCATCCTGCTTGCCCTTCTGATCGTCCCAGCCGTCCTCTTACGCGCCAATCTCCGGGATCCTTCCGATCTGTCCTGGCTCGACAAAGGGCTTCTCAAGGTGAGCGGTCCGATCCAGTACGTCGCCGCGTGGGCTGCCGATGGGGTGACGAGCGTTGTCGAGGACTACGTGTACCTGGTGGACGTCAAGAGTGACAACGATCAGCTGCGCGCCGAGAACGACAGGCTTCGTCGCGAGACGAGAGTCCTGGGCGGCGACTCGCAGCGCATTCATGAACTCGAGTCGCTTCTGGGACTACGCGAGCAACTGAGCACCGAAACGGTCACGGCCCGAGTGATAGCCAAGAGCATCTCACCTTCATTTCGCGTCCTTCGGCTTGCGGTGGATCAGGGAGTTCACCGCGGACTGCACGCTGGCATGCCGGTGGTGTCCAACGATGGGCTCGTCGGTCAGATTCGGCGGGTCGCCGGCAACTTTGCGGACGTGCTGTTGACGATAGACCCGGAGAGCCGTGTCGATGTGGTGGTCGGCGAGACGCGCGCTCGCGGCCGGATCGAAGGGTTGGGTGAGCGTGGCCGCTATCGCTGCCGGATTCAGTTCGATCGGGCTGATGATCAAGTAGCCGTGGGGGACGAAGTCTACACGTCGGGCCTAGGAAAGAAGTTTCCCGCGTCGATCCTCATCGGCTACGTAAGCCACATCGGTGGACAGGAGTTCGGTCTTCACCAGGAGGGCGAAGTGACTCCCTCGGTCGACTTCACGAGGCTCGAAGAGGTGCTGATTCTCACCTCCGGGCCCAAAGACTCGGACGTGCAGTAGGGTAGGGCATGCGCGGCGCGCGAGGCATCATCATCATCGTTCTGGTCGCTTTTGCGTTGCTGCTCGTCCAGTCGGTCTTCGCTCGGGCGCTCGCACCGTATCCTTTTTCTCCTTATCTCGGGCTCCCGCTCGTGTTCGCCTTGGGCACTGCGCCTGGCGTGAGGGTGTTGCGAGGGGCGGCCACCGCGTTCGCGATCGGCTACCTCTATGATCTGTTCACAGGGAATCCTCTGGGCCTACACACGTTCGTCTTCGTCGTCGGGTATCTGACAGCCTGGTTGGTGGGCTACCTACTCACGTTTCGCGGCATCGCCTTCGAGATGGTGCTCACGTTCGCCCTAACCTTACTGCTCGGTGGACTGCTCGAGCTCATTCGCGGGTTCACCCCCGGGGGCATGGCTTGGGGTGGAGTCTCATTGACCCTTGCGCTCCTGGCTTCGTCCTTCGCTACTGCGGTGCTCGCGCCGCTCCTGTTCGCGCTCGTCCGATGGATCGACCCCGAGTCTGAGCGGGCGCCCACATGATCACGCTGTCGCAGCGCAGGGAGGTCGGGGAGTTCCGGAAGAGGTATCGTTGGATGGCGCTCTTTGTCGTCCTCGTCTTTGGCGGGCTCATCGTCCGCGTCGCGCAGGTCCAGATCTTCCAGCGCGACCGCTGGTCGGGCATCGCGCAGCAGAACATCACCAAGACCCTCGAGCTTCCGGCGACCCGCGGGGTGATTCGAGATATCGCCGGGCGTGTGGTTGCCTCGAACCGACCGTCCTACGACGTGTACGCCACCCCCCGCCTTCTCCAACCAGACGACCTCGATCGCGTCGCGTCCCTGATGGGCTTGAGCGCCGACGAGAAGACCGTGCTGGAAGCTCGAATGGCCGAGCTCCCGATGAACCGGCGCACGCACCAGTTGGAACTCTACGACGACATCGACCGTGAGCAGCTCGCCGCGTTGGAGACGCACTTGTCCGAACTACCTGGCCTCGATGTCGTCACCGTGCCGCTCCGCGACTATCCCTACGCGACGCTGGGCGCACACCTGATTGGGTATCTAAACGAGGTCAACGCCCAAGACATGGAGCGTGCACCGGATCCGAGAACGTACCGTTCCGGCGACCGAATTGGCCGAAGTGGTCTAGAAAAGCGCTACGAGCAGCTTCTCAAGGGGTCGCGCGGTTTTCGTCGCGTCGTCGTCGATGCAAGAGGCAATGCGCTAGAAGGGCGACGGCCTGACTCGCTCGAAGTCGAGATGCTCAAGAGACCGGTGCCCGGACACGAAATTCAACTGACGATCGACATGCGCTTGATGGAGGCATTCGATCGCGCCTTCCGTCCGCACCCCTCGGGGGCCGCCGTGGTCGTCGACATTCACACGGGCGCGGTTCGAGCGCTCTACTCTAAGCCGGTCTACGACCCGAACGAGATGAGCAGCGGCTTGAGTACGAAGCGGTACGCAGAGCTCACCGGTGACCCGTTTCGTCCTTTGATCGACAAGACGATGTACGAAACGTACTTTCCGGGATCGACTTTCAAGGTCATCACTGCGCTGGCCGCGCTCGAAGATGAGGTCGTCGACCCCATGCATCGCGTCGAATGCTTGGGTTCGATGAAGATCGGCCGGCAAAAGTTCCGCTGCAACAAACGTCACGACTGGGTGGATCTCTACGAGTCGATCGTTCAGTCCTGCAATGTGTACTTCTGGGACCTCGCCGAAGACGTGGGCATCGAGCGGATCACTCGCTATGCCGAGGCGTTTGGCTTCGCCGAGCAAACAGGCATCGGCGTCAACAGCGAAGCCAAGGGCTTCCTCGCCAGCCGCGAGTGGTATATCGAGCATTACGGCGCGTTCCGCATCGGATACACACTGAACACGGCGATCGGGCAGGGCAACACACGCGTGACGGTTCTTCAGCTCGCAATGGCCAACGCAGCGATTGCGAACGGCGGCACCCTATACGTACCGCAGGTGGTTCAGAACATCAGGGCGCCCGACGGGTCCTTGTCGGAGACGTTTCAGCCGCGGGTCAAGCGTGCGGTCGCCGTCTCGCCACAACACCTCGACTTGATGCGGCGCGCCCTCGACGATGTCGTGCAAGAAGAGTCTGGCACCGCATACCGCGCCCGAAACAAGGACGGGCTTCGCGTCGCCGGGAAAACAGGCACCGCTCAGGTCGTTAGTCGGAAGGGTCGCTCCGAAGAATCGGCGAGCGCGTGGTACCTCGATCGCTCTCATGGATGGTTCGCTGGGTTCGCGCCCGCGGACGACCCCCAGGTGGCCTTCGCGGTGTTGGTGGAGCACGGTGGTTCGGGTGGTGCGAGCGCCGCCCCCATCGCGACATCGGTCATGCAGCAGTACTTCGACGAACCAGAGCCGTCGGAGGCGGAGTAGCCGATGGCCATCGGAAGAACGATTCGCGACGACTTTGATTGGCCGCTTTTCATTACGGTCTCGACGATCGCCTTGTTCGGCGTGCTCAACCTGTACAGCGCTACCGAAGGTGGCACGACCTCAGATGCGTACGTGCAGCAGCTCTACTGGCTCATTCTCGGCTTTGGCGTTGCTGCGCTGACGGTCGCGATCGACTATCGCCACTTCGAACGATACGGCTGGGTCATTTACGGCGCTTGCATCCTTGCCCTGGTACTCGTGTTCGGGCTCGGTCGAAGCGTACGGGGCTCCACGCGGTGGATCGCCCTTGGCGGGTTCTCTCTGCAGCCTAGTGAGTTGATGAAGATCGGGCTGATCATCGCGCTTGCGAAGTATCTGCATCACGACACCAGGACCGGCGGTCGCACGCTCGCCGACCTGATCATCCCCGGCCTGATCCTCGCGCTGCCCATGGGGCTGGTGCTCCTGCAGCCCGATCTCGGGACGGCGATGGTGCTCGCATTCATTTTCGGCAGCATCATGATGCTGACCGAACTCAAGATGCGCTCGGTTGTGACCCTACTCGCCACGTTCGTCGTCGCCGCCCCGGTCACGTGGTTCTACCTGCTCAAGGACTACCAGAAGGAGCGGATTACCGCGTTCTGGGGTCGCCTCGGCGGCACCCAGACCGACCTTCTCGATTCGGGTTGGCACACTCATCAATCGCTGGTCGCGATCGGCAGCGGCGGGCTGACCGGCAAGGGATTCACGCAGGGGACTCAGACTCGCTTTCGTTTCCTGCCCGACCAGCACACTGACTTCCCGTTCCCCGTGTGGGCGGAGGAGCATGGGTTCTTGGGGGCAGTGCTCCTCATCAGTCTCTATTTGTTCCTCGTTCTATGGTCGCTGCGGATCGCATCTCAGGCCAAGGACCGATTCGGCGCGGTGCTCGCGGTGGGTGTCGGGGCCATGATCTTCTGGCAAACCATCGTCAATCTTGGGATGGTTTCGGGACTACTTCCTGTCGTCGGGATGACGCTGCCGCTGTTCTCGTACGGTGGGTCGAGCCTACTCTCGACCATGTTGGGTTTAGGCTTGCTGATGAACGTGTCCATGCGGAGGTTTTCACATTGAGCCAATCGAAGCCGGTGATCGCGGGCGTACTACAGATGACCTCTACCGCGGACGTCAACGCCAACATGGACACGGTCCAGCGTCTCGTGCGGGATGCTGCTTCGCGTGGTGCGGAGCTGGTGCTCGTGCCCGAGTGCTTCGCGTACCTCGGTCCCGAGAAGGGGAAGGTCGACATCGCCGAATCTCTCGATGATGGGGGGCCGATCCTCGATCGATGCCGCCAGGCCGCGCAGGACGCGGGCGTCGATGTGGTCTACGGCGGCTTCTGGGAGAAGAGCGATGTGCCGGGCAAGGTACGCAACGCGTGCGTCTACATGCGTGCTGACGGATCCATCACGGCGGTGTACCGCAAGATTCACCTGTTCGACGTCGACCTGCCTGACGGCACCAAGGTGCTCGAGTCTCAGACGGTGGATGCAGGGTCCGACACGGTCGTCGCCGAGGCGCCGTTTGGAACGCTTGGGCTCAGCGTTTGCTACGACCTGAGGTTTCCGGAGCTCTACCGTCGCCTGGTCGACGAGGGGGCCATTGCGCTGGCGATCCCTGCCGCATTCACCCTCACGACCGGCAAGGATCATTGGCATGTGCTGCTTCGAGCCCGCGCGATCGAGCAGCAATGCTACGTGCTCGCCGCCGCCCAGACCGGACATCACTACGGCGAACGCAGGTCCTACGGACACGCACTCATCGCCGACCCCTGGGGCACGGTCGTCGCGCAGTGCAGTGAAGGGGAGGGTGTGGCGGTGGCACCGATCGACCCCGCGTTCGTCAACACGGTGCGACGGGCGGTTCCCAGCCTTGCCCATCGCCAGATTCGATAGCCCTTAAACGCGCTGAGCCCCGACGGCAGGACCGACGGGGCTCAACGACGTAGTGACACTAAGTGTCTTGTTTACTGCGGTGCCGAAAGCGTGACCGAGGGTACGTCCACCCAGACACATGCCGGGTCCGGCTCTTTGGTCGAAAGAGGCAACGGCACGGGCTGCGAGATCTGGAATGCCATTTCCACGACCTCGACGACGATCGAGCCATCGATGGCCAACCACGTCGCGGTCTGGGAAGGGGTCGTCACCACGACAGGTGTGTCCATCTCGAACGCCACACTGCAGGGAACCGTTCCGGATACGTCGACCGGAGCGCCGCCGCCGACTTCGTCGACCTCTCCCGAGAACTCGCTGACGAGCGCCTCGCTCACCAAGGGAGCCAGGATATTGACGGTCTCTGCGTCGATAGTGAACTGCACCTGCACGTCCACGTCGGTCTCGCCATCGACGGCATCCGCCTTGGCCGCAAGTACGACCCCGATGGGCACCTCGAGCACACCGAGCCCATCGCACAACACGGAGCCTTCGGAGATCACGTAGCTGTCGTCGATAGCCTCACCCGCGCCGCAGGCAAGGGTACCGCCGCCGGTGCCGCCGGTGCCGCCGGTGCCAGCAGTGCCGCCGCTTCCACCGGTGCTGGAGCCGCTGTCACCGCAACCGATCAATCCGAGCGTGCCCGCGAGCACCCCGACCACCATCAATTTAGTAATTCTCATCATCCCTTGTTTCTCCTTTAATAAGCCCCGGAAGGTGCGAAGTTTGGCACACAAGCCGGTATCGCGCCCAATACGGGTCCGGCCCGTGTATCCGGAGTGCTTCCCAAAGGCAAACAGTCGGTCTGCCGAGGGGCGGTTGGCGCGGGTTTTTAGCGCTGAACAGGGGCTCAGGCGGGGAACCAGGGCATCAGACGGCTGGTGCTTCGCTGGTAGTCCGCATACGCCGGGTACTTCCGTACGGACAGCTTCTCGGTGAGGCCCGTCGAGCCCTGAAACAGGAGAGTTAACAATACGGCGCCGACGATCGTCCAGTTGAATCCCCCGGCTCCGGCCGCAATCGAAAAGACGTAGAAGGTCCACCACATCGCCTGCTCGCAAAAGAAGTTGGGGTGCCGTGAATAGCGGAACAGCCCGCTGGTGATGAACTGGGCGTTGGGCGTTTCGCCGCGCGCGATGGCGGCGTACTTCGCGGTTTGGAACTTCCACTGTTGTTCGTCGGCGATTGACTCACCCAGTAAGAGCAGCACGAATACGGCAGTGGCGGCATAGTCGAGTGCGTTGAGGGGGGTGCCCGCGAAGCGGTAGGCCGCGTAAGAAGGCACGGCGATCAACAGGAGCAGCAAGTTCTGGAACGGCGCAATGAACGTCGCGTTCAACAACTGGAACCACATCGGTCCGATCTTCCCTTGGATCTCTTCCCAGCGATAATCCTCCCCGCCGGCCTTGTATCCCCCCTTGCGCGCGAAGTTGTAGGTGAGGCGCACCCCCCATAACACCGCGAGCCCGGCCATGAGATTCAGCCGTGAGTCGCTGAACCCTACATGCCCAGCGAAATGCACCGCAAAGAGCGCCGGCGTAATCGACCACAGCCGATCAACCCACGAATACTCCTTCGTAACGAGCGACAGCACCCAGCAAAGCAGAGCGAACCCCCCTGCCATCCAAAGCGCACTCACCAACGGATCAGTCGTCCGATAAACCTCGAGCAATCCCATGGCTCCCTCCCTATTACACCTCGTACAGGACGTCGAGGTAGCGCTCTAGGAGGTCGGTGACCACGCCTTGGATGGGGACCGTGTTCGCCATACCGTACACCGGCGCCATGCCGCCTTCCTCGTTGGGATGGGCTTTGGTGTGGTCGACCGCAGCACGCAAATCGTCGAGAAAGCGATCCGCGACTCCGTTCTGTACGTGCCGAAGCGTGATCGCGAGGTGGATCGCTGGCGGCTTGTGCAGGCCGTTGAGGTTCCAGCCGCGCTTCGTCATGAAGTCCATGACTCGATAGATGTCGAGCTCCTCCGAACCGAAGGCGATGACCCACAGGGGGTCACCGAGGACGTTGAGTTCGGGGATGGCTCGGACGCCTTCGCGGATTTTCTTCCCGGTTTCCAAGATGCGGCGGCTGGCGTCGAGGTAGCCGCGCTCTCCGATGGCGATCATGGCCGCCCAGCACGCGGCGCTCAGCGCACCCGGGCGACTCCCGGCGAAGGTAGGCGAGAAGTACAGACCCC
>CAYZDM010000108.1:0-7982 GCA_964476875.1 uncultured Sandaracinaceae bacterium
GGGTAGGCTTGAAGCTTGGTCATCGCGTCACGTGCGATCGTGAAGTGGTTGCCCTCCCCTTGATGGCCGCGCTTGGCGAACTCATCGAGGAACTGTTGCGCGAGGGCCGGGATGTCTTCGGGGCGTTCTCGAAGCGACGGCAAATCGACCTCGACGACGCTCAGACGGTAGTAGAGGTCCTCGCGAAACGTGCCATCGTTGACCATCTGGCGGAGATCGCGGTTGGTGGCGGCGACGACACGCACATCAACGGGAATCATTCGCGTGCCGCCCACGCGCTGCACCTCTCGTGTTTCGAGAACGCGCAAGAGCTTCGGCTGAAGGCTGATGTCGAGCTCGCCGATTTCGTCCAAAAACAACGTGCCGCCATCGGCGACTTCGAAGCAGCCCTGCTTGCGATCCGCCGCGCCGGTGAACGAGCCGCGTTCGTGACCAAACAGGATGCTCTCGATGAGGTTGGCAGGAATGGCGCTGCAATCTTGAACGACCAGGGGGCGCTGGGAGCGTTTGGATGCACGATGAATGGCGCGGGCGACGAGTTCTTTACCCGTGCCGGTTTCGCCACGCACCAACACGGTGAGGTCCGATGCGGCGACCTTTTCGAGGACCGCGAAGATCTCGCGCATCCGTACGCCGTGGCCGACGAGGTCGTAGAACTTCTCACGACGGCTGAGGTCGATCTCGATCGAGCCGGAGCCGTGTTCGAAACGGATGACGGTGCTCCCGATGCGCAGCGGCATCCCCGGTTCGAGCCAGGCTTCGCGAACACGCACGCCGGCGACCCACGTGCCGTTGGTAGATGCGAGGTCGCGTAGCAGAAAGCCAGTTTCTTTGGCGATGATTTCGCAGTGGGTGCCGCTCGCCCCGTCGTCGGTGAGCTGCAGGTCGCAGATGCCACTTCGGCCTATGGTCATGCGTTCGCTGGCAATGTTGAGTCGGGTGCCTTTTTGCGGACCGTCCTCGACCACCAGCCGGCTCTTGCGAAGCTTGCGCTTGGTCGCCTTTCGATCGACGAATACGGTTGTCAGCCCGGGGTCGTCGTTCACTCGGCGTCCTTCCGGAGTGCTGCGATGGCTGCCGCGTAGTCGCCTTGGTTGAACACGGCGCTACCCGCGACGATGACATCGGCGCCCGCATCGACGACTTGTCGTGCCACGCCGGGCTTCACACCACCGTCGACTTCGAGGTCGATGTCGTGACCCGCTTCGTCGATCATCGCGCGGATCTGGGCGAGCTTGTCGTTTGCGGAGGGGATGAAACTCTGACCACCAAAGCCCGGGTTGACGCTCATGACGAGGATTAGGTCGACCTCTGAGAGGATGTAGCGTAGGCCGTCAGGAGGGGTATGGGGATTGAGCGACACACCGGCGCGCTTTCCGAGGACGCGAATTTGTTGGAGCGTGCGGTGCAGGTGCGTGCAAGCCTCGGCGTGGACCGTGATGATGTCAGCGCCTGCTTCGGCAAACGACTGAACATATTTCTCCGGTTCAACGATCATGAGATGGACGTCGACGACGCGTTTGGTCGCCGCCCGAATCGCCTTCACGACGATCGGGCCAATAGTGATGTTCGGCACGAATCGGCCGTCCATGACATCGACGTGAATCCAATCGGCGCCGGCCTCGCCAACAGCCTGGACTTCAGCCTGAAGGCGGCCAAAATCGGCCGAAAGGACGGAAGGTGCGATTCTGAGAGGCTTTGGGGAGCGGGGCACGGAAGCAGTCAAGCGCCGCAGGGGCACCGTGTCAATGACATCCGTTCCTTGACCGCGATAGTGCCCGCAAAGGACAATGGAAATACGCCTCCGGGGAGGGCGGACGAGCGAGGATGAGCGACCCGAGATACCACCTGCTCGAAAAGCTTGAATCCGGGGGGATGGCCGAGGTTTTTCTCGGTGAAGCTACGAGCGTCCAGGGCTTTAAAAAGCGCGTCGCAATCAAGCGCGTCCTGCCCCATCTCGCCTCGCACGCGAATTTCATCGGGATGTTTCTCGACGAGGCGCGACTCGGCGCCCGCCTGACACACGCGAACATCGTCAGCGTCTTCGACATCGGGAAGTCCGACAACAGCTTCTTCATCGTGATGGAGTTCGTCGACGGCACGAACCTCAAGAAGATCATGGAGACCCTTCGGGTAAAGGGGGAGCCCTTCCCTTTGAAGGACGTGATCTACATCGCCATGGAGACCTGCCGAGGGTTGAGTTACGCGCACGAGCTCGTCGATGACGATGGGAACCCAGTGGATTTAGTTCACCGCGACGTGTCGCCACCCAATATTCTGGTCAGCAAGCGGGGCGAGGTGAAGGTCACCGACTTCGGTCTTGCCAAGGCGCGTACCCAGCTCGAGCGCACCGACCCCGGCGTCGTGAAGGGGAAGTTCAGTTACTTGTCGCCGGAGGTGGCCACGGGTCAGGACGTCGACGAACGGGCTGACATCTTCGCACTCGGTGTTTGTATTTGGGAGATGTTGGCGGGTCGACGTTTGTTCCTTGGTGATACCGACTACGAAACGGTCCAGGCAGTATCGAACGCGGACGTACCAAGCCTCGTGGGTGTGCACCCTGAGGTCGATCCGGCCTTCGAGTCGATGATTCTCAAGGCGCTGGCGAGGAATCCGGACGAGCGCTTCCCCTCGGCACGCGAGCTAGGCGATGCGCTGGCAAGCTATCTGTTTCACCACCAGATGAAGGTGACTTCGTACGACATCGCCAACCTGGTCAAAGCCGCCCTCGAGCGCCAAAAGTCGGTGCCGCCGCAGCCGATGATGATCGACGGCATGATTCAAGAAGAGCTTGGTCGATTCACCTCGCTCGAGAGCGACGGGGGTGCGCCAATCGACCCGTCATCGCCGTCTTTCGCCATGAGCCCCAACGATGGCGCTAGCCCGCTCGACGCCTCGGATTTCGTCGACCCGAGCAATTGGTTCGCCGGTGACCAAGACGTGGAAACCGCCATCGAGAACGTCCGGGACAGTGCACCGGCTGGCGTCACCATGGGTTGGTTCGAATCGAAGGACGAGAGCGTGAGGGCGGCCAGGCCCGCGGCGGTACCGATGGGCCCGTCCTTGAATCCACCTCGTCGCTCGAGTGAGGATCCGGGCTCCCAGCCCGTCATGACGTTCAGGCCACCCGGCGCGATTCCGGTATCCATCGCGGCACAGCCAGGAAGTCAGCCCGCGACTGCGCCGGAGGGTGCTGCTCCGCCGCGTGAGACGAAGACCGGCGGTTCGAAGGTCGCTTTGATCGTCGTGGGTGTGCTGGTGTTGGCCGCGGTGAGCGTGGCGGGCGGCTGGTTTCTCACGCAGTAGGCCGGCGTTTCGCCTTGCCGGGGATGCTTCGGCTCACCTGGCGAAGCTTGTGGTAGTCGTGTGGCGGCAATCCGCTCTCGCCGAAACGCGCTGCGAGGTATGCATCGGTAACCTGGCGAACCTCATCGGCCGCGGGGAATCCTGAACGGCCGAGCTCTTCAGCGTGCTCGATGGGCGTGACGTCTGGCGGACGAGCCTGTCCCGCGCTTCGAAGGCTGCTTTCGAGCGACAGGTAGAGGCGCACCGCGCGATCCCGATCTGGATCGAGTTGGCGACCCGCTCGGGTTTGACGCGTTCGCTTGCGACGCCATCGCACGAACAAGACGCCGACCCCGAAGCTGCTCATGATCGCAACGAACCAGCGCCAGTCAGGCCGGAATGGAATCGGGCCCAAATCTTGCTCATCTCCCGCCGGGTCCGTGCCCGGCTGAGCATGGTGGCGGTCTCCCCTGAGCGATCGGTACCAGGCAGCGAGACCTTGAAGCGCCTTGGCTTGATCCCGAATGTCGTATTCGACGATGTAATCAGCCCAACGCACGCGGAGCGCGTCCATGATCTGGCGAAGCTTGACGGCCAAGCCCGAAGGCGACGCGAACACCTGCCCCGATGCAGGCGTCGGATCGAACGTGACCCAACGGCCCTCGATGAGTACCTCGACCCAGCTGTGGGCGTTGCCGTTGCGAACGGCGTAGTAGTCGCCGTATGGGTTGTAGTCGGCGCCCAGAAAACCGGTGACGTTGCGGGCGGGTAGCCCGAGCGACCGCATCATGATCGCCATCGCAGTCGAGAAGTACTCGCAATGTCCTGCTTTGGCTTCGAACAGGAACACGTGCAGCGGGTCTCTGCCCTCGGTGTCAGGCTGCTCGAGGGTGTATCGAAACTTGCCGCCGCCACGGAGATAACGCTCGACGAGCTGTGCTTGGGCGTTGGGGTTGGAAGCCCCGCCGACGACTTCTCGCGCCAGTTCTGCGACGCGCCCATAGCCATCCGGAACCTCGAGGTAGCGTTTGCGAAGCGACCTCGGGACACGCTCCTCGAACCCTCGGCGCTTCGGCGCAACAAAGGCTTGGTAGGTGAGTGGCGCACTGACACGCCCACCGTAGCGAACGTCCAGGCCTGGTTCGTGGGTGATCTTTCGATATCGATCACGTCCAGCGCGAACCGTGGGCGGGACGCGCAGCGCCACGGTGCCCTCGGGGAGGAACAGCACCGACTCCTCCATCGGGTCGAGAATGATCTCGTACTCTCGGTCGTCCGGCAGCGGCGGGCGGAACAGGACGTATTGGTCCTGGAGGCGTTTGAGAAGAGCTCCGTTGGATTGAGTTCGAGACCAGCGACCTTCTTCGTACCGGTCGAACGACGTGCCGCGAAGGCGAATCCCGATCGATCGTGGGGTCGGCTCGGTGCGCTCCTCCGGCCTCACCCGCATCACGACCGTCGGATCGTCACGGATTGTGCCGAAGCCACCGAGCTCTACATCGTCGCCGAAACCGGCCACCGATTGGGCCTTGCTCCCGAGGTTGGACAAGACGCCGAACCCCACGCGAGGGAAGGCGAAGAACATGGCGGCCGTCAGGATGAACAGCGGAACGGCGAGCAGCGTGGTCCCACCGAAAAATGCTGGTGTCGCGAACTCGCGGCTGTCGAGCTCACCTCGGAGCATTGGGGTGCCGGCACCGTGCTGCGTCTCCAGCTCTTTTCGGAGGTGAGTCAGCGCGAGCATCCACGGCATGACGATGACAAAACCAAAGAACACGACGGCGTAGTCGAGCCCAGCGGACAACACGGTACCCGCGATCAGGTGCAAGAAACCCAAGATGGCGATCTGTTGGTAGTCGGCCGCGGTCTTGCGATGGGAAAGACGGGAAATTTGAAGGAACGCTGCGTACTGGACGCCCACCGTTAGGATCGGCTCCCCCGCGAATCCGCGTCCGATTTGAATGAGAAGAACCACGACCGCCGCGACGTTCCAGAACCGTGAGTAACCGGGTCGGTCGAGCAACGGTGGCTCGGCGAACCAGCTCGCGACGAACGCCAGCATGAAGAGCAGGGACTCAAGGGGGCTGAAGGTCGTGCCCAGCATCAACGCGACGAGGCCGAGAGCTGCGAAGAGATAGGTAACGAGCTTGTGGGCGAAGGCAAACCTCATGCGGCTCGCCTCTTCTTCTTTCGGCCTTGGGGTGCCTGCGCGCGGCATGGCTTGAGGAGCGCCAGGAAGTGCCAGATTGGATCGGGCGGCGTTCCGCCAGGGACCAGAGGCGAAACACTGTCGTTGGTTTGAACTTGAACCGACACGCCTTGCGTGAGGTAGGCGGCGGCCGCTGTCGCGACTTCGGAGATCGAGATCTCGAACCGCTCTCTCCATGCCGCTTCCTGGTCCGACGACTCGGAGATCAGATTGCTCACGGTGAGGGTGACTAGAGCGTTCGAATCTCGCTCATGCTCACGCACGACGAGCTGACCACGGCTGGCTGTTCGTTTCCAATGAATGTCTCTCGCCTCATCGCCTTCGCGGTAGAAGCGAACGCTGCCAGCGAACTCGCTCCCTCGACCGGTTTGGTGGATGGGTGCAGCGTCACCTTGCATCGGCTGAGTCGCCGGCGTCGCGACGTGCTCGAGCAACTGCGGATAGACGATGACCTCATCCGGCAGGTAGGTAGTGTAGCCTTTTTCGATGAGCCCGAATGGGTAGCGCGTGACCACGCGCATCGTGCCGAACTCGAAGAGTCCCCTGCGTTGTGTTTCGAAGCCGTAGGTTGCGACCTGCTCTTCACCTGGTGCGACGCGAACGAAGCGAGCTGGCTCGGTCTCGACACCTCCGAGTTCGTCGATGGTTTCGATGGAGACACTGGAGAGCCAGCGCTTGTCGTTGAGCAGCACGACATCCATGTAGGAGCGCCGTCCGGCGAATAGTCGCGTCGGAAGCTTGCGTTTGATTCGGAGCTTCCAGAGTGCGAGGTCGCTGAGCACGCCGCTCACCAGCAGCAGGCTGAGAAGAAGCCCTAGCACCAAGTAGAGAAGGTTGTTGGCGGTGTTGACCGCTGCAAGGCCGACTCCGACTGTGATGAACAGGAACGCCCGGCCTTCACGGGTCAGTCGGAACTTCCGCCTGCTTCGCCTTCTTCGAAAGATCCGCATCGATCGGGCCCGATCAGAGTGGGACGGCCACGACCGTGAGCAGTTCGCGGATCACGCGTTGTGCGTCGTCGCGGGCCGCTCCGCCCCCTACCCCGCCGCTGACCTTCACCCTGTGCGCGAGAACGGGCCCGGCAAGCGCTTTCACATCGTCGGGAAGCACGAACGAGCGCCCCTCTACCAACGCCCTAGCCCTCGCCGCGCGCTCGAAACCAAGCGCTCCACGGGTGGATACCCCGATCGACAAAAGAGGCGTGTTGCGCGTCGCAAGAACGATGCGGTGCAGGTAGTCGAGGATCGCATCGTCGACGCGAACCGAGTCCACGGCCTGCTGAACGTGCCGAAGGTCGCTTGCGCTCAGAACCGCGTCGAGTTGCTGGACCGGGTCGGCGCCGCGACGAGTGAGCACCTCGCGTTCGATGTCCGGCGGCGGATAGCCGATGCTCAGTCGTACGAGGAAGCGATCCAGTTGTGACTCGGGCAGCGGGTATGTGCCGTAGAACTCTTGTGGATTCTGCGTGGCCGCCACGAAGAACGGCTCTTCCAACTTGTGGGTTTCGCCGTCGATGGAAACCTGGCGCTCGTCCATGGCTTCGAGAAGCGCACTCTGCGTCTTTGGCGTCGTTCGGTTGACCTCATCAGCAAGAAGAACCTGCGTGAAAATTGGACCGGGACGAAACTCGAATGTGCCCTGCGACTGATTGAACACGTTGCCACCGAGCACGTCGGTCGGCATCAAGTCCGATGTGCATTGAAGCCGACGAAACGACACGCCGATCGATGCAGCCAGTGCTCGAGCAAGTGTCGTCTTGCCGACGCCCGGTACGTCTTCGAGCAATAGATGGCCTCGCGCCAGAAGCGAGACGACGGAAAGCTTGATGACTTCTTCTTTGCCGCGAACGACCCGCGCGATGTTTTGGACGAGCCGCTGCGACGATTGAGTCGCGTTTTCGGAGATGTGCGCGACGCTAGGTTGAGCCACTCAAAGAGCGTACCACAGCCAACGGTATGGGTAAAATATTACAATGCGACTGACCTTCTGGTCAGGGTTCCACTGTTTGTCCACAGCCAGGTGAACTCAGGAAGCGGCCGCTATTCCGGGGGTTTGGACTCTGAATGTGGCGCCGTCTCCACAGTCTCGGGTGGGGATAGGATGGCGTTGGGGTCTTCAAATAGAAACGCCTCGATCTCGTCTCGTTTCGCGTGGGCATCGCGGCGCCCCATTTCGATCAGCTCCTGCGCAAAACCACCATCGAACAACAGATAGCTGGCCAAGTCCGCGTCGGCGCCCGCACCAACATCGAGCATGCTGATGAACGCGCGACCGAGGCTCTTGCCGAAGCGGACTCGGTTGGACGCAAGGTAGTCTGATGCGACTTGGCCGATATCGGTGGTCGGGCGCAGGACGAGCGAGCTGAGCAATCGTCGCTCCGCCAACGCACCACGAGCCCGGGCGGCTTGGTTGATGCGATCGAGAAACTCGGGCCCATAGGCACCAATACCGTCCTTCAGAAAGTCGTTGATGCGTTGCACTTCGAGAA
>CAYZDM010000109.1:0-7960 GCA_964476875.1 uncultured Sandaracinaceae bacterium
ATTCGTTCCTACAACCTGGAACAGCTCGCCGGCAACGGTGTCTTCTCCCAGACGAATGATCTACGCATCGAGCTCGTGCGAATCAAGAACGGGCTACCGGGCGCCATCGGTATTGCTGGCGCTGTGGACCACGGTTTGGCGTTCGGCCCCGACATAGACGGCAGGGGCACGTATCACGTCGCCGTCGGCGGAAGTCTCTTCTGGAGCATCCTGGGCCAGATGGGGTTGAGCGCTGGCTACTACTACGGTTTTCAAGGCGCGCAGAGGCTGATCATCGCCTTTGGGGGCCTATTCGGAAGCACGGGGTTTGAGGAATGACGCGTAGCACTCGAAAGGCTTCCTCGTCGATCGACTGGGTATACGTCGGGGCCGTGGCGCTGATCGTTGCGGCGACCCTGCTCACAATTTACGTCGTGGGGCCGCCGCATCCATCGCCATCTCCATCGCCATCTCCATCGCCATCTCCATCGCCATCTCTAACTCCATCTTCACCTCCACCTGAGCACCGAGAGAGTCTTCCCTTCGATCTCGACAGGCCAGATCGATCGTATTTGCTGCCGTCGGAGCTTAAGGAAATCTCGGCAGTGGTCGTTTCCCCGTCTGAGCCCGTTGCGTGGGCAGTCAACGACGAGGAGGGAACGTTGTTTCGGATCGACCTCGACGACGGGTCCGTGGAAACAGGGCAGCCCTTCGCGAAGCCCGGGGACTATGAGGGCATTGCGCTGGTGGATGGCACGGTCGTCGTGGCTCGTTCCGACGGCAAGTTGTGGCGCATTGCAGAAGGGGAGGTGCAGAAAGTAGCCAGCCCTCTGAGCGATCGCTACGACATCGAGGGCCTGGCGTGGGACGCACGAAACAGTCGCTTGCTCGTCGCGTGCAAGGGCAAGGCTGGACGCGGGGCACGGTTTGAGCACACCAAAGCCGTTTACGCGGTTCAGGTACCCACGTTCGAATGGATCAACACGCCCGCGTTTGTCGTGGAACAGAGTGCACTGCGTCGCTTCTTGGAAGAGCATGAGCATGTTGGGCGGAAACCCGGAGCCGCCAAATCGTTTGCGCCCTCGGCCATCGGGGTCGATCCGGTCACAGGGAACATCTACATGCTCTCGTCCACCGGCAGAATGCTCGTCGTTCTTGATGTGGCGGCCGAGAACATCATCGAGGTATTGACATTAGCTCGCGATGTGCACGCACAACCTGAAGGGCTGTCGTTCGATGCCGAAGGCGCGCTCTACATCAGCAACGAAGGCCGTGGGACTCGGGCCACGTTGTACCGATTCAACCGTCGTGACGACTTCCACGCTCCCTCAGATGAAGGCGACTAGGCTATGGCAAAAGACACACTCGATTCCGGTTCGAAGCCTCAAGAGCCAGACACTCCCGTCGCATCAACGGCGCCTGAGGACCCGCCTTCGACACCAGCTGCCGTGGTCACAAGCACGGACGAGCACAAGTCACAGAAGCCCAAGGAGCGAGCCGGAACAAAACGCCTGTCCAAAGAACGGCAAAAAGTGATTAACAAGCGCCGGCGGCGCGAGATCGAGGTCGGCGAGAAGGAGCTCAAACGGATAAAGAAGAAGCTCAAGAAAGCAGCGAAGTCCACCGAGCGAAAACCGGAACGAGGGGTCGAGACTTGGTTTCGGCTTGCTTCGCGAAACCTCTACACGCGGCGGAAGATCGTAGACTCGAAGGCGAGTATTATGATCACGATCAACACCCTCATCTTGTCAGTGGTCCTTGGGACGGTGTACGAACACCTCAGCGACGATCCTCACCTTGTGTATGCAGTCGTCCCGCTGGTGCTGGCCAACCTCATCTCGATTACGTTTGCGATCCTTGCTAGCAAGCCGCGACTGCGGAGTGGCGTGTTCTCGGAGCAAGATCTGCTCGAACATCGCGTCTCATTGATGACATTCGACGACTTCTACGCGATGTCCGAAGAGCAGTACGAGGAAGCATTGGATCGCGTCATGCAGGACGGTGTTCTTCTCTATGGAACCATGAAGAGGGACATCTATCGCCTCGGTGTCGAACTAAGCGGTCGGTACGTACACATTCAGCGAGCGTATGGTGTCTTTCTTTTCGGCATCGTGCTGGCAACCGTGATGTTCGGCCTGTGTCATGCATTGTTCGGGTGATCGCCGGAGGTCCCTCGCCTGTTCCGGCATGACGGGATCTCATTTGTGGCCGGTCTGGGTAGTGTCCGTAGCGACGCTGAGCTTCGGGGTCATGGCGATGTGGGTTCGACCGGGCCCTGTTGGCCCAGACGCGACCATCCTGCAGGCACTTGAAGCAGCGCGCGCCCCACATCTGACCGAGCTCATGATCGCGATCACGACCACGGGATGGGGACCCATCACCGCAGCCTTGACCCTGTTGGCGGCGACGTGGTTGTTGGGCCAGGGGTCTCGGACTGAGGCAGTGTTCCTCCTCGTGGCAAACCTCGGGAGCGCAGTCCTCAACACAAGTGCCAAAGCCATATTCTCTCGAGCGCGGCCACCCCTCGAGATGTCCACACGAATCACCAGTCTAGACAGCTTCTCGTTTCCAAGCGGGCACGCGCTGAGTGCGATGGTGCTGTACACGTCGCTTGCAATGGTGGCAGCGGGTCTTGGTCATTTGCGACTGCAACGCGCTCTGACCGCGCTGGCGCTCGTCATGGTTCCGACCGTGGGCTTCACACGGGTGTACCTGGGCCTGCACTACCCGAGCGACGTCATCGGGGGCTGGGCCTTGGGGGCCGCCTGGGTGTGGCTCGTGTATCTGGGCTACGTGTGGCGAGTTCAGAAAGCACCTGCGGCGCTCAGCCCGAACCCGTGAGCGCTGCCATAAGGCGCGACGTATCGAAGGGCACGCATGGGACCGTCATCCCGCTCGGAGGTGTCGTGTCTGAAATGGAGCAACCAAGGCATGAACCACCCCGAAAGGAGGCCGATTCCGGCGCCTGTAATGACATCGGTCGTCCAGTGCTTGTTGGCCATGATCCGAAAGACTCCGGTCAGGGAGGCCATGGTCAGCGTGGTTGCGCAGGCCAACGGATCACCGACGCGTCCGAACAACCGGAGATGCCTGTGTTCCACGCAAGTCAGCCCAGCACCTGTGAACGCGAAGGAGGTGTGACCACTGAAAAACGACCCATTGACGCCGCTGCCGCAGTCCTGGCCGAGCTCATCGCAGCCCTGCTCTTCGGCGTCTGGGCGCTGACGTCCAGCGGCCACCTTGGTGACGCTCGTGAGAAAGCCGGTCATCGCGAAGGCCTGGGCTTGAATCGCAATGAGCTGTCCCGCGACTTGCTTGTTCTTGTCGCCGATGAGCGCCACGCCGACTGAATCGACCAGAACAGGGAACGCGATCAACGTGAGCGCGAGCGCGTCGCTAGCGCGACCGAGTCTGTTCTGGGTAGTGGAGGAAACCCTGAGTCGGTCACGGAACCAATCGTCAAACCCGTTGGTGCGCGTCCAACGTGCCGACGGCTCCGCGACCACACTGACCACGATCGCACCCGTGGCGAGGGCCGCAGTCCCGGCAATTTCGCCCCAATGGACCCGTTTCCAGTGCCACTCTAGCCGATGCGCGGGAGCCATGGGCAGCGGGTCCGGCGATGTTTGCGCGAATGCGGTTCCCCCCATCAACACCGAGGCAGTGAACGCCAGGCAAAGCGCTCGACGGATAGTCGAGCCCGCGGTCGCTGCGACGCGTTCCATGCTCCAAGCAAAGATGCACGAGGCCGACAGAAGGTTACTCGGGGAGTGAAAACCGACTCGACCGGAACCCCACCAAACACGCGTAGCAGCACGGGCCCTAGCGCGGGGGATTCATCGTCCACCGCATCAGGCCTGGATCACCCGGCGCGCCGCATGTCAGTCGCTGCTTGGGTACCCATCCGTACGTGGCTTGCGAGGGCGCTCCGCACCGAGCGCTACACCGATCTGGAATACCGGGATGGCGTTCCATGCGAAGAAGTGGGACCAGCCCACGGTGCCTTGGGTTTGCTTGAGAGCTTCGTAGCGGATGCTCCATCCCATGAAGAAACGATTGACGTGCCAATCGATGTCGAACCCAACTCGCGCTCCGACGGCCGGAGAGCGTTCGGGAATGCCGAGGGCAGCTGGCTGATTCTTTGCCCAGCCCGCCGCAACGCTGACGTTTGGCGTGAAGGCCCAGAAACGCTCATGGGGGTGGCGCCGGGATTCGACGACGTGGCGGTACGCGTATCCCATATGCATGACTGCGAAGTCGTTCCGCCAGCGAGGACACGGGTCGGGCACGCCGAACAGGCACCAGGGATCGTCCGCCGTGAGATCGCTTCGATATTCGATCTCGGCAAGCCCACCGTGATTGCCGTGCCGTGGAAAGTAGCGACCGCCGATCCCTGGGGAGACGTAGAGGCTCTTTCTCCCGTACTGGTTGTACCCAGGTGCATTCGGAATCTCCTGCGACCAGCGGTACGAAGCCGAAAGCAATTGGAACCGAAGCTCGGCGGAGCGTGGGTCTGCGGATGCCGGGCTGCTGATCAAGAGCGCGGCGAGCGCTACGTATACAAAAGCGATGTTCGTGTAACGAAGTGGTAAGTCCATGCGAAGGAAAACAGCAATCGCCGTGCCAAACGCGTTGATCCCATAAATTTCGCGAAACGGGCCTAAGCTAGCCGAATGACGCAGTGCGCGTGTGGCAGCCGAGGCCACACCGTGCGCTTTCCGCACGGAGCGACTCCGCGCGCGCTCTATCCGCAAAAAGCGTCAGGAAGACGAGACGATTCCCTCAGCCAACATATGGTCGATCTGCTCGTCGTCATACCCGAGTTCCGACAGAACCTCGCGCGTGTGTTCGCCGGCACGAGCGATGTCCTGGTGTACACCGAAACGATGGCCGCTCATGGCAAGTGGGAGCGCCGGTAGCCGCATCGTGCTGCCGGCGTGTTCTCCTTCCGTGACCGACACGTCGAGCAGCCCCTCGTTCGCGTTGAGGTGCAGGTCGTCGAGGAGCTCTTCGGGCTTTCCGATCGGGGCGAAAGGCAGGCCAGTCTTCTCTAGTCGGTCCATGAGCGCTTGCTTGGTGAACTTCCGAAACGTGTCTTGAACCGTCGTGACGAGCCGCTCTTTTTGCGCGGCCCGATCGTTGTTGGTTTTCAAAGTCGGGTCGGCGTCTGATGAGTGTTCATTCCTCTCATCGGCATGGAGAACGCGAGGACCTGGTAGTCCGCTTCCAGCAGACCCAAGATGGTGTCCGCCCCGAGCTCGCGAAAGTCCCCTCGGTGGCCTTGGTGATAGATAGCGAGCGCACCGTTCCAAGAACCCGGGTGGATGAGGTAGGCGATCGAGCTGAGGTCATCGGCGTCCACGATCACTTTTTGGATCAGGTAGCCGTGGAAAGCCGGGTCAGTGTGCAGCCGGACGTCATCGGGTAGCCGAGTGGGCAATGGGTCCCCGAACACGATGTCGATCATCTCGACGCGTGCATCTACGGCGTCATCGCTCGCATGAATGCTCTGAGAGGCATCGAGGAGCTCCCACGCGGAGAACCCCATCGACTGGATCTCACATCCGGCTACCGCCAACAGATACGGAAGAAGCCATCGCTTCACGATTCATTTCTCCGTCTCGCCTGCCTGACGAGGCGAAGCTCCCGCATACCGCGTGCCAACAGCAGGCGAGGTCGGTTCGGGGCGACGGGGGATCCGCGTGTTGACGCTGGCGCCGAGCTCTCCGCGAACGACAGGACGCCCGCTGACCGAAGCTTCGACATCGAATGCCATCACTCCGTTCTGCTCGAGCGTCCACTCGGCGCGATAGTCGAGGCGGCAGCCCGGTAGCACAGGTTCGAGAAACCTTACGTCGATGCGACTGGCCAGCCCGACGACGGGAGAGCGCGACACCTCTTCGAGCAGGGCCAGGCCCTCTTCCGATGGAGTGGCACCCGGCCTCAGAGAATAGATCGCGTCGAGTGCATCGAGGGTCCGGAGCCCGAGCCCCGCATCTTGCTGCGCCGCGCCCGCACTGTGAATCGCATCGAGCGTGGCCAGAAGCTGAGCCGTCTGTCCGAGGCCCTCGACGACGTAGACGCCAGGCCACAAGGACCAATCAGGGAAATGTCCGTCAAACACGGAGTGGCTCACGGAGACGTGAAACGCCGCTTCAATGGAGCGGGCCTCTCCCAAGCGATAGCGCTTGATCCGATCGACGAACAGAAATGGCCTCCTGTGCTGGAGGAGACGCTGGATGATGTTCGCGCCGAGACCGCGATGCTCTTCGCTCGTTCTTGTCATGCCAACTCCTTGACGATCGACTGCAACTCTCGAAGCGAAGAGGTGCCGTGCATTCGCGCTTCGGTGTACTCATCGAAGTGTTGTCTGACGATGTGCTGCAGTACGCGATGAGGACCCAGAACGACCAACTCGGTCGCGCCTTTCCCGAGGAGGTGCTCGATGGCGCCATGAAGATTCATCGGACGGGTGAGCTGAGACAGCAGCAGCTCGCCGGCTTGTTTGGCATCTGCGTCGCCGAGTTCAGCCGTCTCGTTGCTCACCCACGTGGTCGTTCCCTGCGCATCCTCGACAACCGACTCGACGACGGGTCGGAGCTCGGCGACGGCGGGCTGCACGAGTGGGGAATGCCACGGCCCAGAAACTGGGAGCGGAGAGACTCCATCGAGCGAAGCGGCGGCTCGCAACGCAGCCCGGTCAGCTGCGACCAAATGGGCGTCGCCAGTGATCTGTCCGGCGTCGAAGATGGCGCCGGCCTTCGCAGCGTGCTCGACGACCTCTCTCGCCTGCGCTTTGAAGCCACGCACCATGGCCATCCCACCTGGCCTAGAGCGCGCCGCCTCCGCCATCGCCCGTCCGCGCATCGCAGAGAGATAGACGGCATCCTCGAAGCCGAGATATCCGGCGAGTGCCAGCGCTCCGACTTCCCCGGCCGAGTGACCGAGCGCGAAACGCGGATCGATCCCCTCGTCGCGGAGGAACAACGCTGCGCTAAGCGCGACTGCGGTGAGCGCGGGCTGAAGGTATTCCGTGCGCAACAGGGCTCGACCACCGGTCTCCGAAAGCTGAAGCAGGTCCTTGCCCGCAGCTTCACTGGCTCGGTCCCAAAGCGCCGCCGCCGGAGCGTAGGATTGGGCGAGCTCGACTCCCATACCTGGATGCTCGGCCCCCTGCCCTGCGACGAGCCACGCGATCATGCAGTCATTCCCCCGTCGACGGCGATCGTTTGCCCCGTGACATAGCTGGCCTCGTCTGAAGCCAGGAAGGTCACGACGCTGGCGAGCTCTTCGGACCGCCCGGCCCGGCCCATCGGCAGCAACTGGAGTCTGGCCTCTCGCACGCGGTGATCCATGCGCTGTGCCATACCCGCATCGAAGATACCGGGGGCGACGGCGTTCACGCGGATTCCGCGCCCAGAGAGCTCGCGAGCGAGCGTCCGCGTCAACGCGACGATTCCCCCCTTGGAGGCCGAGTAGCTCGCTTGTCCAGGGCTTCCGTGGATGGCCGCTACAGACGCGACATTGACGACGACTCCCTTTCCAGACCGCATCATGCCGGGAAGCGCGGCGCGGATGCATGCCATGGTGCCGCCGAGGTTGACCGCGATGACCTCTGCGTCATCGGCATCGGACTGAAGGAAGAAGAACTGGTCGCGCACGATAGCCGCGTTGTTCACCAACACGTCCAACGCTGGCAAGGCCGAGATTGTCGCGCGGACCGAGGCGGCATCTGCGAGGTCGAGGGCGATCGGCGTGGCCTCGACACCAATCGCGGCGCATCGAGCAGCGCAATCCTCGGCCTCGTTCCGCCGGTTCTGATAGCCGATGAAGAGCGAAGCCCCCTCGCTCGCGAAACGCAGCGCGATATCGCGCCCGAGGCCGCGCGATGCGCCGGTGACCAAGACCCGCTGTTCGGCGAACCTCTTCATGGAAGTGACCCCATCCACAAGGCAGGATCGCTCGCGTCGTCGCGCGTGGC
>CAYZDM010000110.1:0-7945 GCA_964476875.1 uncultured Sandaracinaceae bacterium
CGGCGCCGAAAACGATGCGACGGAAGATTGGTGGTCGGGTGTGGGTCGCGATCATCTGGCCACGCACCGGGTGAATGATCTCCGGGCCGAACGGCAGTCCAGGGATGAGGGTCGTCCAACTCCCCGCGGCCACGACCACTCGCCCTGCTTCGATCACCTCGTCGCCAAGCTGCACACCACGCACGCGTCCGCCGTCGACGACCACCGCCCGAACAGTGGAACCGCTTCGAAACGTCGCACCCTCCCGCTCCGCGCCAAGCGCCACCGTGGAAAGAAGTTTTTTGGGTTCCACCTGGGCGTCCTCGGCGATGCTCAGTGCTCCTAGGGCCTCCGGATTGGCGGCCGGCTCTTCCTGTTTGAGGTCCTCTGGGGTCCATCGATCGCATCGAACACCGTGCACCTCGAGTGTCGATGCCTGCGAGTCGAGCTCCGATAACTCCTGCGCCGTGAACGCAACCTTCACCACGCCGCAGCGCCGGAACCCGACGTCTACGCCAAAAAGCTCGTCGAGCTCGTCTGCAAGCTCAGCATGCATCTCTCGGCTTCGTCGCCCGAGCTGGAGGGCGAGCGCGTCGTCGTACGATTCCACCGTCGGCCCGAGAATTCCGGCCGCTGCGGACGAGGCCTCTGCGCCCGGTATGCTCCGCTCGAGCACGACGACTCGGGCCCCATCCTTGGCCAACCGATAGGCGACGCTGCAGCCCATCAGGCCGCCACCGACTACGATCACATCGGGGTGCATGGCCGGAAGCTACTCGGTCCGGCGGTGGCGGCAAGCGCCTAGCCGAAGATGTCGCGATAGGTGACGAGGATCATCACGCCGAGCAGGAACACGATTCCGAAGGCGTGGACCGCCATCTCGAATTGCTCGTTGGCGCGACGGCGAGTGAGCGCTTCGTAGCCCAGGAAAATCAGTCGACCCCCGTCGAGTGCCGGCATCGGCAAGAGGTTGAACATGCCAAGGGCCACCGAGATGAACATCAAGATCCACAGAAACGCGGGTGCGCCCGCCTGAGCAGCGTCAGCGACCATCTTGCCCATCATGACGGGGCCGCCGATCCCTTCGGTGCTCCGTCGCTTGACCATGTCCGCGAGTCCCGTGAGCTGCGCCATGGTCAGCTGGTACGGCAGTACGACCGACAGTTTAGTCGAATCCCAGACGCCCAGATTGTCGTAGAGGCGAATCAGCTTTGCGCCCACGCCGATCTGACCGCGTCCGCTGTGATCCGCGGGCGTGATCGTCACTGGCGGGAGGACTTGGCCCTCACGCTCGACGACGTAGACAGTAGGCTCGCCGGCTCTCGGCGCGGTTTCTTCGATTAGCTCGGAGACGTCGGTGATCTTTCGGCCGTTCGCCATCGTGATGACGTCGCCCTCGAGGAGGCCCGCCTCCGCGGCAGGGGAGTCGGGCACGACATGACCGACTTGCATCGGTTCGGCGGGCTGCATCGGCGGCAGGTTGTTGGTGACGCCGAGACCAAACACAATTGCGGATGCGGTGAGGTAGTTCGCGATCGGCCCCGCGGCGATCGTGGTCGCCCGCGCGAACAGGCTCTTGTTCGGGTAGAGCTCAGGGTCGTCGGGGTCGACTTCCTCGTTCGGATTCATCCCTGCGATTTGAACGTACGCAAGGAACGGGATCACCGCGACCTGGAAGACCGTCGGGCTACCCTTGGGCTGGTACCGAAAGAGGGTCGGCCCAAAACCAATGCTGAACTTGAGGACCCGCATCCCGAAGGCTCGGGCTGCGAGATAGTGCCCCCCCTCATGAATGATGATGAGCACGGAGAGTGCGACGACGGTGATAAGAACCTTGAAAAGAACGCTATCCACCGTCCCAGCATAACCCCCCGATCCCGCCCGTCTAGGTACCTGCCAGGACTCCGCTACCCCGCCGAGGGCGTCGAAGGGCGTCTAGTCAGACTGTATCCCTACAAAAGCCGCTAAATCCTGTTCTGGAAAAAAGTGCCTGATTATGCGAATCACTGTCGCAGTCCGGAACGGTTTTGCGTACTATCCCGGCCACCTGGGAAAACAGGGGTAGGTTGTGGCTGAACATCATCGATACCTAAATTCTGCAATTCAACGCCTCGCGCTGGTTCTCACCTGCGCGCTGGCATTCAATCTTTTGGCCCCTCCGAGGCCGGCGAGCGCCCAGGATGCGTTTAGCTGTATCGAGGAGCTGAGCGATGACGAGGTGCGGTACCGCATTCGCTACATCCAGGAAAAAATGGATGAGGGGAAACCGCAGGCCGCCCGATGGCGATATGTCTGGATGAGCCTTTGGCTCGCGGGTGGCGCCGGCATGACGTACGCGGCGGTTAACGCGGCCAAGGATTCGAACGAGGCGGACAAGTTCGGTTGGGCGTACCTTGCGGGCGGTGCTTACTTCATCGGTCTGACCCACGCGCTCATCCCTGCTCCTGATGTATGGGGAGCCAAGCGTATCCGCCGCATGGACGACGGCACGGAAGAAGCTCGTCGCGCTAAACTCTTGTACGCGACGCAGACCCTCAAGAAGGCGGCCGCCGTGGAAGAGTTCATGGGCGGTGCGCTAGGAGTGGTCGGCTCAGTCATGTACGGTGTAGTTGGCGGTACCGTCAAAGCGACCCAATGGAAGGGCGCGAGCCGAGGGTTGACCGCGGCGATCTACGTCGCTCCACCTCTTCTGCTTGGTCTCCAGACCGCAACGGCACCGCGGGCGGCGTCGCAGTCGTACGAGGCGTATCGAGGCATCGCTTGTTCCAGCAAGTACTATGAGCGAACCGAAGAGGGTCCCGATCTCGACTTCAGCGTCAGCCCGGGCGGCGCTAACTTCAAGATCGCATTCTAGTTCTAGATTCTAGGAGCGGACGGGGCCGGGCCAGGGCCTAAGGCTTCTTCTTACCGCGAAGGCGGGCTCGAAGACGAGTCGCGTAGCCTTCTTTGTTTTCTTGTTTCGGTCGGGATACCGCGAGGGCGCCTTCGGGCACGTCGCGGGTGACGGTCGTCCCGCTGGCCACGTAGGCGCCTTTCTTGATGGTGACCGGGGCGATGAGCTGTGTGTCGCTGCCGATGAAGACGCCGTCTTCGAGGACCGTCGTGTGCTTTTGCTCACCGTCGTAGTTGCAGAAGATCGTGCCGGCTCCGATGTTCACGCCCTCGCCGATGATGCCATCCCCGACGTAGGACAAATGGTTCACCTTCGAGCCCGCGCCGACCGTGGTCTTCTTCGTTTCAGAGAAGTTGCCGACTTTGCTTCGTGGCCCGAGTTGAGTGTGAGGGCGCAAGTGGCTGAATGGACCGACTTGCGCGCCTTCTCCAATCGTGGAGTCGGTGGCAACGGAATACGGCAGCACGTTGGCGTCCCGTTCGACCACTACATTGGTGAGTACGCAACCAACATCGATGTGCGCGCCGGCTCGAACGATGCACTGACCCCGCAGATGGACGTTAGCGCCGAGTATCGCACCCGGATCCACCTGGCATTCTGCATCGACGTAGAGCGTGTCCAGATCGGTAACCTGGACACCGTTGCGCGCAAGATCTTCAGCGATGCGATGCCGCCGTGTGGTCGCCGCCATCGCAAGATCTCGCTGGTCATTTACCCCTGTCAGATCGACCATGTCCCCTCGTAGATCTATCACTTCGCCCCGATCGGCGGCCAGCGCGACGACGTCAGTGAGGTAGAGCTGACCCTGTGCGTTGTCCGGTGTCAGTTGAGCAATGGCCTCCCGCAAGAAGTCGGCCCGCACGGCGTAAAGCCCGGGGTTGACCTCGAGGACCGCGCGCTCTGCCTCGGTGCAGTCGCGGTCTTCGACGATTCGCTGCACGCTGCCCCCGCTGCTTCGGATGATTCGCCCGTAGCCACTGGGGTCGGTCAAGGTCGCTGTGACGAGTGCGAGGTCTGCGTCTGCTCGATCGGCACGGTCCACGAGATCGCGTAGGAGCTCGACTGGCAATAGCGGGCAATCACCGTAGAGCACCAGCAAGCGTCCCCCGAGTGTCACGTCTGCTTCGATCGCGCAGCGCACGGCATCTCCCGTTCCACGACGCTTTGGTTGGAGCACCGTGTCCACGCGTTCTTCGAAGCGAGTCGCGAGTTCGCGCGCGACATCGTCCCCGCCGTGGCCGAGCACGACGACGCAGCGTGCTGCGCCGGCATCGAGGGCTGACTGCACCACCCAAGACACCAGTGCCCGGCCGGCGATCTCGTGAAGGACCTTGGGCCGATCACTTTTCATGCGCGTCCCCTCGCCAGCAGCGAGAATGATGGCGCTCCAGGTTGCTTGTGATTCAGTCGGCATGGTGTGAGTTCAAGCTGCGCGCGTCAGGTACGACGCCACCTTGGCGAGAGCGGCGAGATCATGAACATCCTCGTCGAAGGCTGGAACTTCTACAATATCCGCGTCCGTTCCAACTTCCTCGCTTAGCCGGTCGACCTGTGCGCGGTCGGAAGCCGCCCAGCCGCGCTCGGCTCGAAGTGCTCGGTCGAGGCGTTGATGGAGGTCGGCCGCGTCCATGGACTCGGGCAATATGGCCCTCAGTGCGTCGACCTGGGCCTCGACCGAGATCGTGGGCTCGTCGATGAGCGAGTGCACCTGGTTTACGATGATCCCTTCGCGGCTCATTCCCGCATCCTGCAGCTTGTCACTGAAAAATCGGGCTTCGCCGATGGCGAGCGGGTCCGGGCTGGTCACCAAGACGAAGGCGACTTCGGGGCTCCGCAGCGCGTCGGACACTTGTTCGGCGCGTTCTTTGAATCCGCCGAACAGGCCGTTGATACCGCCTACGAACTCGGCAACTTGCTCCAAGAACTCGAGGCCCGTGATCCTGCCGATGCCCTTGATCAGCACCGTCGCGCCACGGCCTACCAAACCAAATGCTTCCTTACCCGCACCTTCGAACACTTGGAGGAACCAGCGCATCGCAGGCGAATCGATCGCATCGATGAGTCGCTCGGGCGCCGTGAGGAAATCAAGTGCGCTCGCCGTGGGCGGCGTGTCCAGCACTATGAGGTCCCACTTCGAGTCTTTGCGAACCTCGTGGAGTTTCTCCATCGCCATGTACTCTTGGGTGCCCGCCAATGAACTCGCGACGTACTGATAGATCTGGTTGTTCAGGATGCGATCGCGGGCCTCCTCGTCCGAGGCGTACTTCGTGACCAGTCCATCGAATGTACGCTTGGTGTCGAGCATCATTGCCGAGAGCGCGCCCTTGCACTCGAGACCATTGCGCTCGAAGAGTGACCGCGGCACGTCCTGCTCGCTGGTCGTCATCTCGTCGAGCCCCAGGCTGTTTGCGAGGCGTCGGGCCGGATCGATCGTGAGGCACAGGACCTTGCGCCCTTCCATGGCCGCATGAACCGCCATTGCGGCCGCGGTCGTGGTTTTTCCGACGCCGCCGCTGCCGACGGTCACCACCACGCGGTGACTGCCAAGCAAGTTCGCGAGACTCATTGGGGCGACTCTAGCAGCCCTGAACACGGTGTCGATCTCGCGGAAATCACTAGCCTCTGCGGAATCTTTGCATCCCCCAGCGTAGGGGAATAGGCTACATGCACCTACATCATGCTGGGAGCCTCCATGAACGAACGCCGAACCCGCCGCAGCGACGACCCTTACCGCGCCTTGTGCCTTCAGCTCGAGCACGCTCGCGCACGGGGCGAACTCGACGCCCTAGTCGTCGCAATAGACAACGGCCTATTGGTAGCCGGTGCCGGTGAGCGCTCGATCTGTGAAGCCCTCGGTGCCGTCGCCCCGCTCATGCGCTCCCCGTCCTTCAACGGACGACTACCCGGTGCGCTCGAGGGCCAGAGCGTCGACGTCCGGGAACTGTCTCTCGAAGGGGAGACCGTCTACGTGGCGAGCGTTGGGCGTCGCGGCGGAGATCCGTGGATCAAGCAGTCGATTAGCGGCGTGCGCCGGATCCTCGGCTACGCGCCCCTCCGCGACTCTCAGTTGCTGATCAACTGATTCTGGGCCGCGGCGACTTCGGCCTGGCGGATCAACTGATGCGCGCCCTGTGAAAGCAGATGGTCGGCGACGTCTTCACCCAGTTCATGGGCCAGCTCGACGGCATCGGGTGAGTTGAGATCGAGATAGGTATCCGAGGTCGCCGAGAGCATCTGATCGCCGTCGTACGAAGCCACCATGGCTTCGAGCTTGAGGCGTCCGTCCGCGGCGCTCGCATGGCCTGCGATCGACGAGTGGCAGTTGCCTTCGAGCTTCTGGAGCATCGCTCGCTCCGCGGTGATCCGAATCCGAGTCGTCAGGTCTTCGATAGTCCTGAGTTGGTCGCGCAGCGCTTCGTTGCCCAGCGCACCCTCGATGGCGAGGGCTCCCTGGCCGACGGCCGGCAAACAGATGTAGGGCGGGAGAACCGAGTGCGGCGTCTTTTCGAGCACACCGGTGCGAGCGAGACCAGCGGCTGCTAGAACGATCGCATCGCATTGGCCCTCATGCAGCTTGCGGATGCGGGTTTCGATGTTGCCGCGCAGAGGGACGAAGCAAAGGTCGGGACGTTGTCGCTGCAGTTGCACGACGCGGCGGCGTGAGGTTGTGCCGACCTTTGCGCCCCGTTTGAGCGACGCCAAATCGGTGCCGTCTACGGTGAGCAGCGCGTCTCGTGGATCCTCGCGAAGCGGCACACTGAGAATACCCATTCCTTCGGCGAGTGGAACGTCGCCCGGCACGTCCTTTAGCGAGTGGACTGCGAAGTCAGCCTCGCCTCGGACGACCACCGCCTCCACCTCGCTCACGAAAAGTCCTTTGCCGCCTACCTCGGCCAAAGGGCGATCCTGGATACGATCGCCTTTGGTCTGAACATGGACTTCCTCGACTTCGAGCTCGGGGAAGTGGAGCTTCAGCTGCGCTCCGACCCAGCGGGTCTGCACGAGCGCAAGATTGCTGCGGCGGGTTGCAATACGTAGTTTCACTTCGATTCGCCTGTCGCCTTGGTCCCCGCTGCAGCCAACTGAGTCACGTTGCTCTCGGTGCTGCGCTCCCTCGAGGCTTCGGTCGCGGTCTTCTCATCCTCGGTTATCGCAAACAGTCGCCGAACCGCGTCGATCAAAAGCGCTCCGTCCGGCTCGCCGGCGCCGGCCTTGAGCTGAGTCATCGGTTGGTGGAGGAGTTTATTCACCATCGATCGTCCCATGGCCTCCAAGACCGCGCGATCGGAGTCACTCATGCCTTCGAAGCGGGGAAGGGTGCGGCGGAGCTCTTCGTCGGCGATGTCGCCGAATCGTTTTCGGAGCGCGACGATGGTTGGCGCGAGCTCCAATGAACGTCGCCAACTCAAGAACGCGTCGAGTTCTTCCTCGACGATTTGTTCCGCCAGCGCAGCTTCCCGTGCTCGGACCGCGAGATTCTCCTCGGCCACCTGTTGCAGATCGTCCACGTCGTAGACGAACACGTTGTCCATGTTGCCCACGCGCGGGTCGACGTCGCGAGGCACGGCGATGTCGATGATGAACAGCGGCCGATGACGGCGCGTTCGAACGACGGCCTTCATCAACTCCGGTGTCAAGATGAACTTGGGACTGGCCGTCGAGGCGATCACGACGTCCGCGTCCGCGAGCTCCATGGTCAGTCGCTCGTATGGGACCGCCCGTCCGCCGCAGGAGTCCGCTAGCGCCTTGGCGCGGTCTTCGCTCCGGTTGATGACGTGGAGGTTAGTTCCTGTCTGGCGGAGGCTGCGCGCGGCGGATTCGCCCATCTCTCCGGCACCGAGCAGAAGCGTTCGCCGACCCTCGAGGTTGCCGAAGATCTTCTTCGCCAGTTCGCAGCCGATCGAGCTGACGCTCACCGTGCCTTCCGCGATGCCGGTTTCGCTTCGAACTCGTTTCGCAGTGGCGAACGCATGTGTGAAGCAACGGCCGAGAAGGGTGCCCATCGTGCCGGCTCCCTTCGCTGCATCGAAGGCTTCCTTGACTTGACCGAGTATCTGGGGCTCTCCGACCACC
>CAYZDM010000111.1:0-7897 GCA_964476875.1 uncultured Sandaracinaceae bacterium
GGACCTTCGGTTCTCGGACAAGGTGTACCTGCGCTCTTCGACGTCGCCCGCCGCCTGGAGGCACGAAAACACGTCCGCCCCGCGAAACGCGTAGATCGCTTGTTTGGGATCCCCGACGTACACCACCGAGCCCTCGCCATAGAGGGCCCGGAAGATCCCGTATTGCACCGAGTCGGTGTCCTGAAACTCGTCGACGAGGGCCAAAGGATACGCCGTCACGATCTCCGTCTTGATACGTTCCCGATCGAAGCCGTCCGCTCGATCGCGCGATGGATCAAAAGGTGCGTAGACGCTGGTGAGGAGGTCGTCGAACGTCAGGATCGCGGTGTCTCGCTGACGATTCCGTGCGTGGGTCCGCGCGTACTCGATGAACTGCTGACGCACCGCAAACACGGCGTAGTCGAACCCGGGTTCGAGCCTCTGTTGGGCCTCCCACAATGCGGCACAGGCTTCGAAGAACGGGTGCTTCGGTTCGGAGCGCCCCTTTTTCATCTTCATCTGGCCCTGCGCGAGCTTCTCCAGGAACTCGGGTGGATTCTCGAATCCAGTCTTGAGGAAGAACGCGTCGAGCTGGGGCAGCCACTTGTCCCGCACTGTGATTTCTTTATAGCTGCGGCGATTGAAACCCTCGTCCTCGAGCAGGATCTCGGTTACCGAATGCTTCTCGGCGTCCCAGATCGCAGCCGCTAGTTGCCTCGACTCCGACCATCGCGACAGCGTTGACTCGTCGACCGCGCTCGGAGTCGGTCCCAGGATCTCAATACCGGGCATCATCGCTACGTTGGCGAGCTTGCTGAGATGATCGACGGTGATCTTGCGACTCTTTAGTGCGCGGAGCAGCCAGTCCTGGGCGTCGTAGAGATGGGTCGTCCAGAAGTCGACCGCCAGGTCCGCGTACATCGAGGCCAGGTTCTCAGCGACTTCGAAATCAAAGTCGATGCCGAACGAGAGGGGGTAGTCTTGCAAGAGGCGCTGGCAAAATCCGTGGATCGTCAGAATCGAGGCCCGATCCATTTGGCCCAGCGCGCCTCGAAGCCTGGCCTCGGTCTCACGACGCCCCAACCGCGCGACCGTATCCGCGACCACGCCATGCAGGACGTCCGCGTCGCTTTCGGTTTGGTCGAGCAGGCTAATCGCCTTCACCAAGCGGTCGCGCGCGCGGACCCGAAGCTCGGCAGTCGCGGCTTTGGTATAGGTGACGACCAGGATCTGTTCAGGGGTCAGGTCACGCTCGAGTATCGCACGCACGAAGTACGTGGTGATCGTGTAGGTCTTCCCGGTTCCCGCGCTCGCTTGGACTAGAACCGGCGCGTCGAGAGAGATGAGTTGAGGCGACGGTTCGCTCATGTTGCGCTCCGGTGCTGGAACAGTGGCCCGTACACCTGGCTAGCCACGTTCTCGAATTGCTTGCACCACGTAGAATCTTGGAAGGGGTTGGCTTGGCCCAGCACGTACTTGAGCCGTGGGTCCCACCTTCGCTGCGTATCGAGTTGCTTCTTCGCAGCCGAGATCGCGCTGGCTTGGTCGCCGTCGATCAACGCCTCCGCGAAGGCCCACGAGGACCGTTCTAGCAAGGGCAGCGGGGAGGTGAGAGAGGTGCGATAGAGCGCGACCAAGTCGCGGAGGACGCCACCCGGGTTGTTCACGGCCGCGAACGAAACGAGGTTGGCGCGCGTGTCGCTGCCGCGAAGCACCAAGTGTGTCGAGTCCGATAGCCCCGCCGCCTGCATCAAGAGATGCTCGACCCAGACCGCAAGCTCCGCCCGCCTGCCGACCTTGGTGAAGCGCTTTAGGACTCGTTGGTCGTCGCATAGCCCATCGAGGCGCCCTTCGAGAACCAGGCCGTCGAGGTCCACCACGGCAAGCTCCGAGCGACCCTGTTCGCCGTCGTCGATGCCGATCTTCCGCTTGTCGATCGAGGTCAGCTCGCTCGCCACCCGCTGCCTTTCGATGCCACCCCAGCGCCCGTCGGGGAACTCAGGCGCAGCAGCCAAGTAGGCCTCCAGCTCATCCCCGCGAAGCCCGGCGCGCAATGCACCATTGCCGACGTTGGTGGCCGCTAGAGGGCCAAGCTCGGTCAGCGCGCTCGTCGGTTCGTAGAGTTCGGAAGCGTCGAAACGAGCGCGGAGAACCTTGTCGATGAACGCTGCCATCGGGTTCCATAGCCAGCGCGTTAGCTCGCCAACCGCCAGTGACTCTTCGTCCTCGGTGGGTTCGGCGCGCAGCTCCACTCCGCCCGGCTGTATCGAAGGTTCGGCTAGAACACGCGCAATTTCCAAGTAGCGGCGCGAGGCGCTTCTCGGAAGATTCCCTCCATCGAAGTACCTGGAATCGAAGCCATGCAACGGATGCGCGGTGGTTGCCAAGACGTGCCCATCGGAGGACGTCGGCTTGTAGTAGCGCCGCGCGGTTTCACAGAGCTCCCAAACGACGGGCGACGGACTTGCACCGCTGCGGAGGCTGGTCGTGGGAGCGCTGTACGTGATGATGAGCTGGTCACGGGCACAGAGAACGGCCTGAAGGAATGAATGGCGATCCTCATCTCGCTTGTTTCGGTCTCCGCATTGATGCTCGGGTCGCGTGAGATCGAAACTGGGTCGGGCGTCGGGTCGCGGAAACGCCTCCTCGCTCATCCCCACCAGACACACGACCCGAAACGGAACCGAGCGCAGCGGCACCAACTCCGTGAGCGTCACACCCCGCCGAAGGAAGCCGACCGCCGGGGTCTGCTCAACGAGTAGGGTGGCGATCTCGCGACGCAGGGCCTTCAGCGTGACCTCGCCGGCGTACGCGCTGTCTCTCGCCAGGCTCTGAAGCGATTCGAATGCGGCGTGAAGGGTTCGTACCTCTGGGCTCCTTTCATCGCTTTCGGCAAACAGCGAGGCTGCCAGGTGTTCGAGGTGATTCACCCAGGCGTCGATGGAAAGCGCGCCCCGGGTCTCCGAGTGAAGCTCGAACAGGACCTCGCAGAGCCGCGCGAGTCGAGCCACCAACTCGGCATCGCTGAGGCTCGGCGTGCCACGCGGCAACCAGGTCTCGAACACCTCCATCGTGTTCGGTGGCGACGCGAATCCGAGGAACAGTCGTCCCAGGCCGGTGCGCCAGGTGTGGACGGGTTCGGCGGGAAACCCGAGCATCTCTCTGTGCTCCGCGTCGATGCCCCATCGAACGCCCGCGGCAGACAGCAACTCGGCGACTCTCGTCCGCTCTTCGGGGCTGAAACGGAAGTCCTGTCGAAGCGAGCTGGTGTCCATCAGCCGCATCACGTCGAGCACGGAGAACCGCGAATCGAGCACATCGAGAACCGCCAGGAAGTCGTCGTAGAACGCCGCGTCGTCGCGGGTCTTTCGATCGTGAACTTCGTACGGGATCCGGTGGTGGCCACCTTGCCCGAACACAGCCCGGAATGCAGGCGCGTACGCGTCGAGGTCAGAGGTCATCACGACGATCTCCTCTGGTCGCAAGGAGGGGTCGTCTTCGAGCGCGGAGCGGACGCAATCGTGCAGCACCTGCACCTCGCGCATCGGCCCTGTACACGCGTGAATCGAGATCGAATGGTCATCGGCATCGACCAACGTCCGCGCGCTTGTCTCGGGCGGACTTCGGAACTCGAGAATATCTGCTTGCAGCGAGCCGAGCAGCGTTGCCCTGGACGGGATGCTGTAGCGCTCGTCTTCACCGACGACCGCGTCGCCGATGTTCAAGATCAACTGCTGAAAATCGCGAGACAAGCGACCAAGCGTGGACAGCATCGGATGTCCTTCGACCGGTGAGTCTGCGGAAGTTGCGCCGATGGGTGTCAGATCAGCGTCGGCTAGGTACTCGGACGATGGTTCGAGCACATACAGCGTCGTGGGTACCGACCCCGACAGCACCTTGAAGAACTCGAGAAACAACGGCGGCAATGTCTCGAGGGAGAACAAGTGCAGCCGGTCGAGCTGGATGCTTTCCCGAGCTGGTTCAGCGCGAAGCCCAGAGATGGCTCGGTTGATACGAGAAGCGAGGTCGTTGGGCCCCAGGCGATCCACCACGCGCCGCCAGAGCTCCGCCTGCCAGTGCGTCTCGTCTCCGCGCGCCCAGCTCTCGAGCCAAGGGGCGCGGTACACGACGTAGCCATCGAACACCGTCGCGACGCTGGACGCGAGCCTCAACGACCGGTCCGCGTCCGTGCGTTCTCCGAGATACGCCTGCAGGTCGGCCGGCGCCGACTCCCGCAGAAGCTCGGCGATCGTCCACTTCAGCCGTGCGGGCTCGTACGCTTTGGCCTCCTCGGAGCGGCCCTCGCTAAGCGCGTCGAGCACTTGTTCGACGACCTTGCGCGGGTACGGAAAGGACGGATTGCTCCATATTCCCAGCCGTTCGGTCAGGGCCAGCGTCAGCCAGCGCTCCATACCGCGGCTCTGGACGACGATGACCTCTTTTTTGAAAGGGCTGAGGGGCGCATCGAGTACCAACGACGCGAGCGCGTCCGCTAGTTTCTCGGTTTGGTTGCTGCGGACGAGCTCCATGCGCTCAGCGAGACGGAAACTTTCGCTCCAAGTTCTTCATACCCCTGCCAAGCGCGACTTGGAACAGCTTTCTGCCCGCCCAGGCCTTTGCAGTTGAGCTTGAGAGGCGCCCGTACGCGAGCCAGCACACCACCGTGCCGCCATCGGGATGCGGCTCGCAGGTCAATACGCCGAGGTGGTCGGTGCACGTGCCGAAGAAGGCAGCGTCGGTGGCGGAATACGCGAGCATCCTCGGAGCTTCGAATGCCTTCACGATCTCTCGAATGGGTTTGCCTGCGGCGCCCTGGATCATTCGAACTGACCCGACCCGGCCCGGGGCCTCCGCATTGGTGTTGTCCGCCCAGGTCTTCTTGGCACCCCACATCCATTCACTCATGCGGTCGAAGTCCGTGACGTAGTTGAAGAACTCTTGCTGCGTGGCATCCAGGAGTCGCGTCTCTTCGACGAGGAGCGGTTGGTCGCTCATCCGTGCGCCGGTTTCCTTCGCGTACGCGGTGAAGTCGGAGAAGGGTCCCATCACGCGAGTCTTACCGCTATCACTCGAAGTTCAAGCCTCAAGATAGACGGTTTCGATAGTCGTCGTACGTGAACCGGCGCTGGATTCGATAGGAGTCGTCACGTGGGTCGTAGAGCGCGATTGAGGGCAGCCGCACGCCGTTGAAGGTCGTGGTCTTGACCATCGTGTAGTGGGCCATGTCCTCGAAGATCACGCGATCACCCACCTCCAAGGGCGCCACAAAGGAGTACGCGCCGATCATGTCGCCTGCTAGGCAGCTGAGGCCACCGAGCCGGTAGGTGTGGCCCAGCACACCGGGCTCTTGGGCGCCCCGAATTTGCGGACGATACGGCATCTCCAGGACATCCGGCATGTGGGCTGTCGCCGAGGTGTCGAGCATCGCGATCGGACCGTCGTTCTCTACGATGTCGAGCACGGAGGCGACGAGCACGCCCGTGTTGAGGCCGATCGCCTCCCCCGGTTCGAGGAACACTTCGACGCCATGTCGCTGCTTGAACCCGCGGATCAAATCGATCAGCAGGTCGGTGTCGTATCGTGGCTTCGTGATGTGGTGTCCACCGCCGAAATTCACCCAGTGAGCGTCGGCCAGCCAAGTGGCGAAACGGTCTTCGATCACGGCGAGTGTTCGTTGAAGCGCGTCTGCTCCTAGCTCGCAAAGGGTATGGAAGTGCAGACCCGTGATTCCTCGAAGGTCGGCGTGCTCGAGCGCGCCATGGGTGGTGCCGAGCCGCGAACCAGGAGCGCATGGATCGTAGAGCGCGACAGCGACTTCCGAGTGCTCCGGATTGATGCGCAAACCAAAACTGGTGTCCGAGGAGAGTTCGCCGATGACCCCCCGGAAGCGATCGAGCTGCGACGGCGAATTGAAGACGACATGATCGGAATACCGAATGCTCTCGCGTAGCGAATCTTCGTCGAACGCGGGGCAATAAGTGTGGACTTGCTTGCTGAACTCTTCCGCGCCCAACCTCGCTTCGTCGGGCCCACTCGCCGTCACGCCGTCGAGGTACTGCCGGACTAGAGGGAACGTAGACCAGGCGGCAAAGCCCTTGAGCGCGAGCAGAATGCTGCAACCGGCGGCGTCCTGTACGTGGGCCAGCACAGCCAAGTTTCGCTCTAGCGCCGCCATGTCGATCACATAGGCGGGTGTGTTGACGCGTTCGGGAGCGAGTTGGTCGCAAGCGAGCACTACAGCTCCTTTACGTGCCAGGGAAGTCCGCGGACGGCGAGCTCTTCGAGGAACGGATCGGGATCGAGTTGTTCGATGTTGAAGACGCCGCGTCCTTGCCACTGCTTCGTCACCATCATCTTCGCACCAACCATCGTCGGCACGCCGGTCGTATAGGACACAGCCTGGGCCCGGACTTCCTTCCAGGACTCCTCGTGATCGCACACGTTGTAGATGAAGACTTTGCGGGCCTTGCCGTCTTTGCGGCCTTCGATCAGGCAACCGATGCTGGTCTTGCCCGTATAGTTCTCGCCCAGGGTCGATGGGTCCGGGAGCATTGCTTTCAGAAACTGAATCGGGACGATCTCCCGGCCTTCGTAGTCGATCGGTTTGATGCCCGTCATGCCGACGTTTTGAAGCACGCGAAGATGTGTCAGGTACTCGTCGCCGAAGGTCATCCAGAATCGAATTCGCTTGAGGCCGTCGATGTGCTTCACCAGCGACTCGAGCTCCTCGTGATAGAGCAGATAGGCTTTGCGCTCGCCGACCGCTGGGAAATCAAAAGTGCGCGATTGCGACATGGACGCGATCTCCCGCCACTCGCCATTCTCCCAATACCGGCCCGGCTGGGTGATCTCGCGGATGTTGATTTCAGGATTGAAATTGGTGGCGAAAGGGTGTCCGTGATCCCCACCGTTGCAGTCCAGAATGTCGATGTAGTCGATCTCGTCGAAGAGGTGCTTCTGGGCATGGGCGCAGAACATGTTCGTCACACCCGGGTCGAAGCCAGAGCCCAATAGCGCCATGATTCCAGCGGCTTCGAAGCGTTGCTGGTAGGCCCACTGCCATTTGTACTCGAACTTCGCCTCATCTGGCGGCTCGTAGTTGGCGGTGTCGAGATAGTTCACTCCAGCGTCGAGACATGCGTCCATCAGGGGAAGGTCCTGGTACGGCAGGGCGACGTTAATCACTAGCGCGGGTTGCACCCGCTTTATCAGCGCGACCGTCTGTGTAACGTCGTCTGCATCCACTTGGGCGATCTCGATCTCACGACCCCTGAGCTCTCGCACCTGTTGCTGGATCTTCTCACAACGCGCCAAGGTTCGGCTCGCCAGTACGACCTCGGAAAACGTGTCGCCGTCGTCCGCGCATTTGTGTGTGACGACGCCGCCCACGCCACCCGCGCCAATGATCAACACTTTGCTCATCGAGTCCTCCAGGGCGCCGTATACGATCCGGCCGCCCGCAGTGCGAGGTGTGACGTCGACGTCCCTGGTTTGCAAGGTAAGTCGCGTGACTTTAGCCTGCGCTTGTGATTATCTCAGCCACCTTACGAGGGAAAGGCGCAAGCATTCGAATGCACAGCGGGATAGTAGGATTAGATGTGGGCTCGACGACCGTGAAAGCGGTAGTCGTCGATCCTGAAACCAAGGACATCATCTGGAGCGACTATCAGCGGCATCACACGAAGCAGGCCGAGTGCGTCGTCGACTTCCTTGAGCGCATTGGGAAGATTCTAGAAGAGCACAGCTGCGAGGACGTTCGCATATTCATCACGGGGTCCGGCGCGGCGCCACTCGAAGCCCCGCTAGGCGCAAAATTTGTTCAAGAGGTGAATTCCGTCACGTTGGCAGTTGAGAGACTGCACCCCGATGCGGGGTCCGTCGTCGAGCTCGGCGGCCAAGACGCGAAAATCATCATCTT
>CAYZDM010000112.1:0-7844 GCA_964476875.1 uncultured Sandaracinaceae bacterium
CTTGATGACCAACAACCCCCGCAAGGTTCATGGCCTCGAGAAAGACGGCATCGAAGTCACCCGCCGCGAACCGCACGAAGTCGAAGTCCACGACCACAACCGCGGCTACCTAAAAACCAAACAAGATCGCCTAGGCCACCTAGGCACCAACGACGACCCCGACAAACCCACATCTTAACCCCTTCAAAAAGGGGACAGCCCCCTTTTTGAAGGGGTTAAGATGGTGACTCTTTGCATCGCGGTCAGTTGTCGCTAGCACCGCGAGGGGCGCTGCCGTACTCTCCCCGCGTGACTCAAACCACGCTTTACCGACGCTTGATCTTCATGGTTGCGCTTCCCATCCTCGCCGCGTGCAGCGGGACGGCCACCAGCATACCTCAGAGCTACCGCAACCCGGGATACGAGACCACGGTCTTCAAGAAACTGTTTGTGATCGGAGTCGCGCAGAACGAGGAGAGCCGAAAGGGCTTCGAGAATGCATTTACCACCGCGATCGTCGCTCTAGGTGGCCAAGCTGAGGCGAGTTGGCACACTTTGCCGCAAGACGATCAGCTCGAAGAAGCCGAGATCCGAACCGCGATCGAAGGCGGGGGCTTCGACGGCGTTGTCATCACCCGCTTGCTCAGCGTCGACAAGGACAAGGAGTACACCCCGGCAACGACGCACATGAATGCGAGAACGACGTATTACCCGGGCGCCGGATACGGATATGGATATGGACGCGGCTACTACGGGTTCTACGGTACGACCTACGCCCAGATACACGACCCGGGATACTTCGAGACCAGCACGACCTTGCGATTGGAAACCAATCTCTATTCCGTCGCGGACAACGGCTTGGTCTGGTCCGGACAATCGGACACGGTCGACCCCAAGTCAGTAGCGGATGCCCGCGAGTCGATGACCGCGGCGGTCGCCACGAAGCTCAAGGAAGAACGCCTGATCCCCTGAGCCGCAGCGATCCTAGGTTCTTGTGCCTTGGTGGCACCCACACACCGTAGCGTCGACGGCGCGGCTGCCGTACGCTTCGCCCGTGACCAAGATCGAAGCCCGCAAACTACTGACGTTCCTCGCCGCGACCGCAATTCTTGCTTCGTGCAGCGGGACTAGCACCACCATTCCGATCGCTTGGCGCAACCCAGCGCTCGAAGCCACGGCCTTCAAGAAAGTGTTCGTGATCGGTGTCGGTGAGAACGAAGCAGGCCGTCGGCTCTTCGAGGATACATTTGCCAAGGCGCTCTCGGAGCAAGGGACCGCCGCCCAAGCGAGTTGGGGCCTCTTGCCACAGAGTACACGGCTGACCGAAGAACAGATCCGTGGCGCGATCGACGGTGGCAGCTTCGACGGAATCGTGATCTCCCGCCTGCTGAGTGTCGACCAACAGCAGCAGTACGTTCCGCCATCGAGCTACGCCGTCCCCACTGCGTCTTACGGGTATGGGTACTATGGCTACTACGGTACCAGCTACGCGGTCGTGCACGAGCCAGGCTACTACAAGACCAACACGACCTTCCGTGTGGAAACCAACCTGTATTCGGCGGCCACCGCCGCGCTAGTTTGGTCTGGACAGTCCGAGACCCTCAACCCCGAGTCACTCGACGACGTGATCGACTCGATGACCGCAGCAGTCGCGAAACGGCTCAACGAAGAACGCCTTATTCAGTGAGACGGTGTCTGAGGCCGCCTTCGACGACGCTGCGATCTTTGCCGGGAGACTCGTTTGATTTCGCGCTGTTGGGTGGGGGGGGAGTGTCCCTGTTACTGCATGAGTTCGGCTTGGTGGTGGGTTCGTAGGGATGTGAATAGGTCGTCTAGTTCGCCCTGCATGACCTGGTCGAGGTTGTGGAGCGTTAGCTGGATTCGGTGGTCAGTGATTCGGTTCTGCGGGTAGTTGTAGGTGCGGATCTTCTCGGAGCGTTCGCCTGAGCCCACCATGCTCCGACGCTCCGAACTGATCGCGCTGGCTTGAGCTTCGCGTTCGATTTCGAGGAGCTTGGCAGACAAGATCTGCATCGCCTTGGCCTTGTTCTGGTGCTGCGATCGCTGTTGCTCGGAACGCACCATGATACCGCTTGGGATGTGCTTGATCTGCACGGCCGACAAAGTGCGGTTCACATGCTGACCTCCGGGCCCGCCCGCCGCGGTCGCAGATATCTCCAGGTCCTTGGGGTCGATGTGAACCTCGTCCACGTCATCGACTTCTGGCAGTACCGCAACGGTTGCAGTCGAGGTGTGGATACGCCCTTGCGATTCGGTGCTCGGAACCCGCTGCACGCGATGCACTCCCCCTTCGAAGCGAAGCTTCGAGTACACGTCGTCGCCCGACACCGTCGCGATCACTTCCTTGATACCGCCGGCAGAGGCTTCACTCATCGACAAGACCTCAACCTTCCAGCGCTGCGATTCCGCATATCGCGAATACATGCGGAAGAGGTCCGCCGCAAAAAGCGCGGCCTCTTCACCACCGGTGCCGTTCCGAATCTCGAGGATGGTGTCTCGTTGATCGTTGGGGTCCTTCGGCAGGAGCAAGTAGTTGATCGACTCCTCTAGCCGGTCGCGCTCGATTTCGAGCGAAGGTATTTCCTCCGCCGCGAGCTCACGGAGATCCGGGTCGGACATCGCCTCCCTGTGCCCCGCTAGATCCTCGATTACCTGCCCGTAGCTCGCGTAAGTCTCGACCAGTGGCTGGAGTTCAGCTCGCTCTTTCGTCAGCCCGGTATACCGCTTCGTGTCGGAGACCACGTTGGGCTGGCAGAGCCGCTCTTCGATCTCTCGATAACGAGCCGATAGCGACTCCAGCTTGTCGATGGGAAGCATGTTTAGGCAGCGCGGGAAGCGCTCAAGGAACCGTTCTCGCTCAATACTTCCCTGAAGCGAGCGAAGCTCGCAAAGACAATCGGCTCTTCACCGTGTGGCGCGTCGTCCTGGATTCGGTCTCGCCAGGCGGCGGTCTCCATGGCGGCGATCGCGATTTCTACCTGGTCGTCGTCGGGCAGACGAGTCGTGATCTTCTGAAACAGAAAACCAGGATAGAGCACCACCCGAAGCCAACCAGTCGTGCAGAACCGTGCCGTCAATCGCTGGAATTCATAGGAAATCGCCGCGATGATCGGAAGGAGTCCGATTCGGATCACCAACAACGCCACCTGCCCCAGCCAGCCTTCGACGTCGGGCATGAGCAGCGGCGCGGCGAGCGACCCTAGGATGATCGAAACCACGATGACCACCACCAAGAACGTGGTGCCGCAGCGGGGATGCAGAGTGCTCTGAGCCTGCACGTTCTCGACGGTCAGAGGAAGCTGCTTTTCATAGGCGTGAATCGTTTTGTGCTCAGCGCCGTGATACTGGAACAAGCGACGCACATCGGGGATGCGACTGATCGCAAAGAGGTAGCTCACGAAAATCAGCAACTTGAATCCGCCGATCAAAACATGAAACGCAGTGTCGGTGAGGCCTAGGTCCCACCCCGCACCCCTGGCGGTAAGACTCGCCAGCAACTGTGGAAGCGCAACGAAGAGCCCGAGCGCGAGCACGGTTGAAATGACGATGGCTAAGCGCCCCGAGCCCTCGTCTTGCGCGAGCTCTTCTTCGGTCATCTGTTGCTCGGCCGAAAACTGAAGCGCGGAGAAACCCATGGTCATAGACTCGACCAACATGGCTACACCGCGGAAACCGGGAAGCTTCCAGAGCTTCTTGGACCAGGTCGAACGGTAGGGCCCCTCACGGAGCGCAATGGCGCCGTCGGGCCGACGCACAGCCACGGTCAGGCATCCGGGTGCACGCATCATCACGCCTTCGATGACGGCCTGTCCCCCAATGTACGGCTGAGCCATCGTGGCCAGTATGGCGCCCTTACGGGGCACGATCGCCTAGTTGTCGGCGGACGCCTCGGGCGCCGCCTCGGCCGTCGCTTCGGCCGTCGCTTCGGCCGTCGCTTCGGCCGTCTCGCCCTTGCCAGTCTTCGCGTACTTCTTGCGGAAACGCTCGATGCGACCCGCAGTGTCCATCAGCTTCTGCTTGCCGGTGTAGAACGGGTGGCATTCCGAGCAGATATCCACCTGTTCGATGCTCCTGGTCGAGCGCATCTGGAACGAAGCGCCGCAAGCGCAGGTCACGGTAAGGGTGTTGTATTCTGGGTGGATGTCGGATTTCATTGCTGTCGTGCTCCGTGGCTGAGCGAGGCCGCCGTATGTAGCCTAGGTGACCCCAGTCGGCAAATCATCGGGCCCAACCGCCCGCACCGCAAGCGTCGGAGCTGAATAAATTCATGATATCAGGTAATTAGCGGGCTGGAGGAGCATTACTAGCGGCAAGCCCTGGGCCACGTTAGGTTGCCGGCGTGCCCATGAAACCAAAGGGAATCGCGGCTCTGCTCATGGCTGGGTCGCTCGCCGTGCTGGTCGCCGTTGCGCCAGGCTGCGCGACCACGAAACCGCAGGCCGAGGCAACGCTGGAGAAGACCGCTCCGGCGCCTCGCCCACCCTCACAGGCCACAGTCGCCCCCAAGCTCGTCGTCCTGATCGTCGTCGACCAACTCGGCTCGTGGGTGCTCGACCAGCAGCTCCGCCTCCTTCCAAGCGGTAGCGCGATTCGTCGTGCGTACGAAGACGGTGCCGCTCACGTCGCTGAGTTCCCCTACGCTTCGACGCAAACCGCGCCGGGACATGCCTCGCTCAGCACGGGAGCGACGCCTGCGGTACACGGGATTGTCGCGAACTCAGTCTACGTACCGGAGGAGAAGGGAGCGCGAAAGACCGTCGACGACGGGGTGCACTCAGTGCTTGGCAACCCCGATCGTTTCGTGAGCCCTACTCAGCTGCGCGTCGAGACCGTCGCGGATGTCTTGCACCGTGAGAGTGACGGAGAGGCGCGCATCGTCGGAGTTTCGATCAAGGGTCGGTCCGCCGTGCTCCCGGTCGGCCAAAAGGCGAACATCGCGGTCTTCTACGATGCCGTCGCGCGCGCTATGACGACGTCAACATACTACGCGCCGAAGAACCGACTGCCGGACTGGCTCCGCGACTTCAGACAAGCCAACCCCGTCGAGCCACTCTTGCAGGTGTGGGAACCTGCTAATCCCGGAGAACTCGAGAAACACCTCGGGGCCGACGCGGCGCCCGGCGAAATGTACCCAACGTTCCCGCACGATCCCCGAGAAGCAACCGACCGGTGGTATGCGTTTTCGGCCACGCCCGAGTCGAGCGAGTACTTGATGGCCGCGGCGTATGCGGTCGTGAAGGCGGAGCAGATGGGGCTCGACGATGTGCCTGACTTCTTGGTGTTGGGCGTGTCCGGAACCGACATCGTGGGACACATCTGGGGTGCCCAATCCTGGGAGTACGCGGACAATCTGCAGCGCATCGATCGAGCGTTGAGCCATTTCGTCAAGCTGCTCGAGGCCCGCGGTCCGGTCGCTTTCGTGCTTACGGCGGATCACGGCGTCGCGGAGTTACCCGAACGCGCCCGTGCTGAGGGTCGGGCAGGTGGTCGTCTGCGCGGATCGGCATTGGTGGCCTCGGCCGAGCGGGGCGCGGACGCGGCGCTGGGCGAAGGCGATTGGATAGCCGGGTACGTCGCGCCCCTGTTCACGTACACCGAAGCCGGGAAGGCGCGACACAAGGATCTTACTCGCGCACTGCGTAGAGCCATGCCCGACGTCGAAGGAGTAAAGGCTGTATACGATGCGCGGGAGCCGGCGAGGCTGCGCACGAGTCACGACAAACTCGAACGACTCATCGGGGCTAGCCTCCCCGACGATCCGCCCGGTGACCTCTACCTCGTGAGCGAGCCTGGTTGGTTCGACGCGCTTTCGGAGGAAGGTGGTACGAATCACGGCACTCCCTGGGACTACGACCGTCGGGTACCGGTCCTGATGTGGGGGACCGCAGTAGAGCGGAGAACGAGCGAGGAAGTTCATGACGTGCTGCAGGTCGCCACGACCCTGGCCGCCCTGTTGAACGTTCCCGCGCCATCAAACGCACCCGCCACCCCCTTGCCGGGTGTCATGCGACTGCCCGATTGAGTATGCTCTCGCCATGAAGCTCGCAACCGCTGTCGGAAAAATCGCCGTACTCGCCGCATTGGCGTGGGGCGTTCTTTCGTTCGTCGCGCCCGCTTCTGTGCCGGAGCCCGGGATCGGCCAGATGGTATTCTTCGGATTGCTCGCGATACACATCGCCGAGGCGTTTGCGTTCGCCAAGGGGCTAGCGGCGGAACACGGCGGAACCGTCGGCAGTCACGTGGGCAGGCTTCTCGTTTTCGGCTACCTCCATGTCTTGGGCGTCAGGTACGGCTGAGGTTTGCGGCTCCGACTCGATGGGCAATAACTGAACGATGGGTCAGAAACGAATTCACCTCGTCGTCCGAGGCCGCGTACAGGGCGTGTACTTTCGGGCCACGGCACAGCGTGAGGCCAGGCAGCACGGCTTGAGCGGCTGGGTGAAGAACCGCCCTGACGGTGCGGTCGAGATCGTCGCCGAGGGTGAAGAAGACGACGTGAAAGACTTCCTCGCGTGGTCCCACAATGGGCCGTCCACTGCGAGAGTCGATTCCGTCGAGGTCCGCTGGCGAAGCTACACGGGCGAGTATACCGACTTCAGAATCGCCCGCTGACTGCGTTGGCTCAAACGGGATTCGCCGAGCGACCACCGAGCGCGGTCGGGGCTGTGGAGGTCGGCGCCACCGTCTTTGGTCGGTAGATGATCCCCTCGGGGACGTCTTCGTAGTCCACGGCAGGGCTCCGATAGGTACCAACGAGACGGTCCCAAAAGGTGAAATACTGACCGAGGTTGAAGTCGCTATACCAGTGATGGAGCGTGTGATGGTCGGTGTAGTTGAGCCACGGCCACCGAAAAAAGCTCACGCGATCATGAATGCAGACGGCCCATAGGGTCACGAATGTGACAGACGCCACGTAGACCCCGGCGTGAACCGGAAAGAAGAATGCAGCGATGTGGTGGGGAACGGCCTGAAGGAACGAGTCCATCGGGTTGAACGAAAGGGAGGAGTACGGCGTAGGGACCTTATATTTGTGATGCCGCTCGTGAACGTACTTCCACAGCCACGGAACGCGGTGAAATGAGTAGTGGGTCCAGTAGATAAGCGTCTCGGTGAAGACCAACAAGACGAGCACCTGACCGACCATCCATCCCCAACCCTGGTCGCTGACGTGGTAGTACATCTTCGAGTAGTCATTTGCGATCAGCAGGTGGATCGGGAGCATCAGGAGGCCGTTGCCGACGATACCGATCACGACCCACTTGAGCGCTGACTTCATCTCTCTGCGGTCGAGCTCGTAGTCGGGATGGAAATGCGATCGGAATCTCTTGAAGTAGAGGTAGTACGCAATCGAGGCGATCGTGAAGAAGTACGCCATCCCACCGCCAGCGAAGACGAGGAACATGACGAGCGGTGTGTCCGGCAGGCCTAACAATCGGGCAATCACAGAGGCGTTAATATCCGCTGGAGCGATCTTGTAAAGAGAGTGGCACGACGCTGGGACTCTGGGATCTCCACGGAAAACCAGGGTTTTTTGAGAAAAGGCCGCAAGGGCGAACCATTCGCCCCCACGGGCCTACCGCTCACCCTCGACAGGCGACCATTCAGCCGGTTTTTCGGCCATTCACGGGAGATGAGCCTACATTCGCCTACGCAATGGGGGGTGGTTAGCCCCTCATAGGAGAACAACTTGGTCGAGAACTATCGATTTCCTGGGATTCCCCTTGGTTGGTACACGGTTGCCACCTCCGACGAGGTGCGCCCCGGACAGGTGCTGCCGGTGAAATACTTTGGCGAAGAGCTGATTCTCTACCGAACCGAGTCGGGCGAGGCTCGGCTGACCGACG
>CAYZDM010000113.1:0-7791 GCA_964476875.1 uncultured Sandaracinaceae bacterium
GGCCGATTGGTAGATCACCCGACGCGACATCGGGGCTTCCCAGGGCCGCCAACTCGGGCGCTTCCTGGACCTCATGGGTAGTTTCGGTCATTGCTCGTTTCTCCTTTCGGTTGAACTGCCATCCCCCGCAGACGAACAACTCCCGAAGGAGCACCGGAACGTCTGATCGAGCCGAGAGATGTGAATGATTTCGGGGACCGGAAGGGCCCCGGCTTCAAATGAAGCGGCCGATTCATACCATGGGGGCTCGCCGGTGCCAGGCGAGGCGGGCTATCGACCGCGCCAGTGGCATCGTCGGCGAATTATCGGCTGAATTTCGACCAGATAGGCGGGTTGGGGGCGGCCGGATCGGTCGCTCCATACTCGCTCACCACATCGAGGACCCTGGCCGTCGCCTCGAGCCCATCCCGCAGGTGGGGCGCCCACGGCGGCTCCTCGGACCGGGCAGCTCCCAACTTGGCGAGCGCGGCGGCGGGATCCTGCTCGTCCTCGAAGGGCTCCGCGGGCAGCGCGTCATAGTAGCGTCGGAAATCGGTCGTCGGCGCGAGCGCGGTACGAAGCCCGTATCGGTCGGTAAGCCATGCCTGAAGCCGCAAGCACGCATGCTCACGGGTCGCGTCGCGTTCGCTTTCGTTGTCTAGGCCGAAGTCGGGGACGCGCAGACTGTCCGCCCCCTCGATCAACGAGTGGCAAAGCTCGTGGAGGATCATCTGCGCCAGGCAGTCGTCCGGGTCGAGCGTGTCGAGCGCGCCGATGGTCATCCGACCCTTCCCGTCGGTGGAGGCGTACACCTCGCTCGAGCGTTCAACCGTGAAGCCGACGCGAGCGGCCACCGTGAGCCAAATCGCATCAAGCGGGTCCAGGTACGAGTGTTCGGGTGTTCGTTCCACTTCAAAGCAATCGGTGAAAACGGTAGAAGAAATCGTCTAGCACCCGCACGAGCACCGGGCGACGTTTCCATTCCTCATAGGACACGGGCTTGGCGTGCTCCAGATCTTGGTCGAAGCGGTCTTCCATGGCACCTGCCACCGCGGCGTCCTCAACCGCCGCCACTACCTCGAGGTTGAAACGTAGCGACCGAGCGTCGAGGTTGTACGTTCCAACGGTGCACCATCGGCCATCGATGACCGCCGTCTTCGCGTGCAGAATGGAGCCTTGCCACTCGTAGAGTTGGATTCCAGCCTGGAGTAGCCGGCCGTAGAGCTTGCGCGCAGCGTGACGTACCGCGATGACGTCGCTTCTTCCGGGGAGGATCACCCTAACGTCTACGCCGCGATCGACGGCCCGCGAGAGCACCCTTCTGATCTTGCCGTCGGGGACGAAATAGCTGTTGGTGATGCACACGGAACGTCGCGCAGATTCGATGCGGTGGAGGTACGCTTGCCGAATCGCGCGACGCTCTCGAAAGTAGTGGTTTGCCAACACACGGACTCGACTGCCACGGCCGTCACCCGTGTCGACCGACGGTCGAAAGCGCGGCATCGACTGGGTGGACGGCTCGATGATCCGCCGCCAGCTGTAGTCGAAGATGTCGCACATCTGTTCGACCGCGGGGCCCTCGATTCGGATCGTTTCGTCTCGCCAGCCTGCCCCGCCGGCACTCACCGGTGCCCACTCGTCGCCGAGGTTCACTCCACCGGTGAATCCGATTCGCCCATCGACCACCAACAGCTTCCGGTGGTCCCGATTGTTGACGACGCCAATTCGGAAGCGGGCCCGCCACGGCGCGATGGGGTTGTACTCCTCTACCTCGCAACCTGCTTCGCGAAGTCGTGCGAACATCCGGCTGTCGCTCTGTATGCTCCCGACGGCGTCGTATATCACCCGGACACGCACTCCGCTTCGCGCCTTCGCGGCGAGCGCCTCGGCGAACTGGCGGCCCACCGTGTCCGACGCGAACCAGTACATTTCGAGAAGGACTTCCCGCTGCGCCTCCGCGATCGCCCCCAACATCGCAGGGAAGGCCTGCTCTCCATCGTGCAGCAGGGTGACCCGATTGCCCGAAACCATGGTCTCGAACCCGGAGCTCGAGCCGAAAATATTGCGCAACTGCTCGAACGCGTCACGTGGTGGGGCTGGTCTCACAATCCCTAGACTTCCGTGTTATCATTCGCTCCGATGAAAGCCGCACCGTGCCCGATTTGCAAGAAGTCACTCGCGAAGCGCACAAAGAACTTTCCGTTCTGCTCTGCGCGCTGCAAGCTAGTCGACGCTGGCAACTGGTTCGAGGGAAGATATTCCGTCGACGCGGAAGAAGGCGATTTGAGGTGGGGAGAGAACTAATGAAGTACGTTGTTTTGTGGGTCACCGCGTTCTTGTTGATTGAAGGCAGTGCCTTCGCGCAGGACGACGCGAGTGGTGCAGCCGAGTCTGCGACCGAAACCGAGCCTGCAGCCGAGCCTGCAGCCGAGCCTGCTCCCGCCGAAACACCCGCCCCCGAAGAGGAAAAGAGAAGCGTCTACTACAAGAAGGTCCAAGGCCTGCTTTGGATCGAGGGATTCGCGGGCCCGTCGTCCTACGATCCGGATCAGTTCAGGGCCTTCAGCGGCGTCGACAACGCGCCGAAGCTCAAAGGGCCGGAGGGTGGCCTTTCGGTGCTCGCCGGGCTGGGCGGCTTCGGGATCGGCGCGTTCTACCGACAGGCGAACTACACCCAGTACAAGCTCATGAAGGTGGGCATGGAGATACAGGGTACGTTTCGATTCATTCCCTACGTGCACCCGATGGTTCGCCTGGATATCGGCTACGCACGAACCTTCGACGGTAACCCCTACGGCCTTACCAATTCCGACAGCGATGGCGTCGTGTTCACCGGCGGAGTCGGTATTCGTATTCCGATCATTCGGTGGATGTCGATCGCGGCGTCCTTCGACTGGTCCTTTGTCGCCCTATCCCTCCGTGGGGACAGTGCGGGCGGCCGAGTTCAATCGTGGATCGCCGGTCAACAGTTGGGCGGTACGTTCGCTCTGACGTTCCACTTCATCGGCGTGCGGAAGAACTAGCGCTGGCTGGCTTCGTGTACGTGGTCGACCAACGCGCGCGCTTGGGCGGGGGTGGCCTGGGGCATGATGCCGTGGCCTAGATTGAAAATGTGTCCCGGGCGGCCTGCAGCACTCTCGAGGACCTCCGATGCCCGGGCGCGCAGGACGTCGGCGGAGGCCAAGAGCGCCGCTGGGTCCATGTTGCCTTGTATGGCGACATCGTCACCGAGCACTGACCAGGCTTCGGCGACCGAAATACGCCAATCGATGCCGATCACATCGCCGCCCGCTTCTTTCATTGCGGGATAGAGTTCCGGGTTACCCGTACCGAAATGGATGGCCGGTGTGCTCTTGGGAAGCTTGTCGAAGATCGCTTTGGTGTGGGGCATGACGTAGCGTCGATAGTCTGCCGGTGACAGGCAACCGATCCAACTGTCGAAGAGCTGAACTGCTTGCGCACCCGCGTCGATCTGCGCAATCAGGTAGTCGGCGATCGCGCCAGAGAGCTTAGACATGAACGCGTGCCAGAGGCCTTCGTCGCCGTACATGAGCTTCTTCGTCTCGTAGTAGTTCTTGGAACCGCCCCCCTCGATCGCGTAGGACGCCAAGGTGAAGGGCGCGCCAGCAAAGCCGATGAGCGGCACGTCGAGCTCCGGACGCGTGGTGCGGATCGCGTCCATCACATACGAGAGCGAACCCGCCGCGTCGATGCGCTCCGGAATCCCATCGACTTGGGCGGCGCTGCGAATGGGGTTCAGTATCTTCGGCCCGTGGTCATCGGTGAACTCGAATCCGATCTGAAGCGGCTCGAGGATCAAAAGGATGTCTGCGAAAATAATCCCAGCGTCCACGCCGAGTTGCTCGACCGCCCGGACCGTCACCTCACAGGCGAGCTCCGGCGTCTTGCACAACTCGATGAAGCTCACCCGCTTCCGCAGCGCCCGATACTCCGGCTGATACCGCCCGGCCTGCCGCATGATCCACACCGGCGTGTAAGAAGTCGGCTCCCGCCGACAAGCCTCCAAAAACACACTCATCGCGACTCCATAGCGCAAAACCCAAAGAAAAGGGGTCTGAGAAAAGGGGTCAGACCCCTTTTTCGAAGGGTTAACCCTTAGAAAAAGGGGTCTGACCCCTTTTTCTAGAGGGGGATGGGGGGGTCGGTGCGGGCTTGTTTTATTTGGGCGCGGACTTCGGCGAGGAGGAATATCGAGCCGGCTGTGACTACGAGGCCGGCGGGGCCGGCGGCGCGCTGGGCGCGGGAGATGGCTTCACGAATGCTGCGGGCGACGCTGCCTGCGCGGAGTTTGGCCAAATTGGAAGGCGGTTCGGCACGGTCTACGTTTGGGGCCGCGTAGATCCGGCGGGTCACTCGGCCGTCGAAGGCCGCAAGCATGCGGCGGTGGTCTTTGTCGCACATCGCACCGAACAACAGGACGACACGACCGGGGAAATCGAGATCGTCGAGGTAACGGGCCAAGGTCTCGCAGCCGGTGGCGTTGTGTGCCGCGTCGAACAGAAACGCGGGCTCGCCGCGATGCCACTCGAGACGCCCCGGCCACTTGGCGCGTTTCAAACCCGTACGGATGTGCGCATCGGACACCTCGAAGCCGCATTCACGTAGCTCGACCAGAGTCGCCAAGGCGCAGGCGGCGTTGTCACCTTGGTAGTCACCCCGGAGTCCAAGTCGAAGGCCGGTCCACTCTTCGTCACCGACGGTTACCGACAGCGTGTGATCTTCCCAGGAGCTCTTGAAATCGCGGTCGATCCAACGAATCGGCGCGCCGACGACCCTTGCGCGCGTGCGGATCGCGCGCCTCACGTCTTTCCCTCGAGCACCGACGACGCTCGGAACGTCGGCCTTGAGGACCCCAGCTTTCTCGCGCGCGATCTTCGGGAGCGTGTCGCCCAGAATCCGTTGATGCTCGAGACTGATGTTGGTGATCACGGAGACCTCGGGCACGACGATGTTGGTCGAGTCGAGTCGGCCCCCGAGTCCCACCTCGAGGAGGACGATATCGCAGGCGGCGTCCCGAAAGGCTTCGAACGCGAGAAGCGTCGTGTATTCGAAGAACGAAAGCGGTGGCAAGCGCTGATCGGCCCGAAGCGCCTCGATGCGAGCAGCCGCTTCCCGTTCGGAGATGGGCCGCCCGTCGATGCGCACCCGTTCAACGTATCGCTGGAGGTGCGGTGAGGCGAACTGCCCCGTCCTGTACCCCGCCGCCCGCAGAACCGACTCGAGCATGGTGGCCACACTGCCCTTCCCGTTCGTCCCCGCGACGTGGACGAAACGGGTCGAGCGTTCCGGATTGCCACGTACGCGCGCAGCTTCGGCGATGCGATCCAGCCCGAGCTTGATGCCACGCGACTCGAGGCCGTACAGCCAGCGAAGCGCCTCTTGGTACCGAGTCACCCTGCCAGATACTCGACCATGCGAGCGACGTTGGCTCGCATGCCTTGACGCGTGGAGATCATGTCGATCATGCCGTGCTCGAGGAGGAACTCAGCGCGCTGAAAGCCCGCCGGCAGTTTCTGACGAATCGTGTCCTCGATGACACGAGGGCCTGCGAAGCCAATGAGCGCGCCTGGCTCGGCGATGTTCACGTCACCCTGCAGCGCGAAACTTGCCGCGACACCACCCGTGGTCGGATTGAGCAACACGCTGATGAACGGTGCGCCCGCGTCGCGAAGCTTGCCTCGGGCTGCGACGGTCTTGGCCATCTGCATCAGCGACAACGAGCCTTCTTGCATTCTAGCTCCGCCCGAGCAGGAAAGGAGCACGACCGGCTGCTGATGCTCGACACCCCGCTCCATCATGCGCGTGACAGCTTCGCCGACCACCGAGCCCATGGACCCACCCATGAAGCGAAAGACAAACACCCCGAGTTGCACTGCGCGGCCGTCGATACGCGCCGTTCCAGCCAGAATCGCGTCGTTGACGCCGGTCGACTCGCGTGCAGCCTCGACACGATCGGGATAGGCTTTGGTGTCGAGGAACTTGAGGGGATCTCCCGCGACCAGCTCGGTGTCGAGGGCTGTCCAGGTCGCGCCGTCCGCTAGCAGATCGATCCACTGCTCCGCCGTCAGGTGAAAGTGAAAGCCGCACGCGGGGCAAACCTCGAGGTTGCGCTCGAAGTCTTTCTTCTTCACGGCATCGCCGCAGGCTTCGCACTTCCGGAAGAGTCCCTCGCCCAGAGTTTTCTTCTCGGAGGCGTCGACTCCCGCTTTGGTCTTGGCGAACTCGGCCACGGCGTCTGGCTAGCATGAAGGGCAAACCAGAGCGACCCGTGGGCCGCCCGCTATCCACCCCTAGTCGCTGTTCAGCCTGAAGCGCGGGCGACGATCGCGGACAGATGCCGCCCTGTTTTGCCGCGGTCCCGGCGGTGCGAAAAGAAGTGCGCGGCATCGTCGTGCGTGCACCCACCCACATCGTCGATCCGATCGTCTCGGACGCCGACGCTCCACAGCTGAGATCGCAACAGCGCAGCGAGGTCGCCGTGAACCTTCCCGCGTTCGCGTCGGACTACCGCACCGCCGTGCGCTGCACGCTCCATCTCGAGAGCGACGTCATCACCGATTTCGAACGCGTCGACACGAATATGTGGCCCGATCGCGACGAGCAACGCGCCGGGGTCGTCGGCAAGCAACGCTATCGCTCGCGGGACGATGCCGGCCACGGCGCCGCGCCAGCCTGCATGCACAGCGCACACACCACCGCTCGACAGATCGGCGATGAGAACGGGAACGCAATCGGCAGTGCGTGCTGCGACGGCGAATCCATCAATACGCGCGATGAGTGCATCACCCTCCAAGTCCGCTGTGGCTTCGGCGCTGTCGGATTCGACAATTTCGCGCACATCGGTCCCGTGCACTTGCCGTTGCTCGAAGAGGCGATCTCCCCCTACACACAGCACAGCTGCGAAGCGCGCGCGATTCTCCCGGAGGGCAGAGTCGTCATCGCCCAAATGAAATCCGAGGTTCCACGTGTCATACGGCGGCGCGCTCACACCACCCGATCGTGTCGCAAACGCATGGACGAAGCCGTGCTGATCCAGAAGGGTCGAACGTCGGACACACACAGTGTGGTTATTAGCACGGCAAGATTGCGCGAGCCCCTGCGCCACGCTAAGGAGGCGGTCCCCAAGCCCGGGCAGGGAGTTGGTTTGTGCATCGATTTCCTTCCAAGGAATGGACAGAGGCGCTGAAGATCGCGCTCAACAACAGCCGTGCGTATCGCGAGGCGGGAAAGCCCTGGACGTTTGGTTCAGTCGCGTTGATCGTGCGGTCCGATCCGGCGAACGGCATCGAGCAAGACGCTGGAATGGTCCTGGACGTCCATCAAGGAGAGTGCCGCGGCGCGCAGTTCGTCGAGGGGATGTGCGATTCGGTCGAAGCCGAGTTCGTGATCGTTGGTTCGTACTCGCGTTGGAAAGACGTGATCCAACGCAAACTCGACCCCATCAAGGGATTGATGGAAGGCAAACTCAAGTTGGTTCGGGGAGATTTGTCGACGATCATTCGATTCGTCGAGCCCGTGCGGATCGTGGTGTCCAGCGCGAGCAGGGTTCCGACCGAGTTTAACTAACCAGAATTAACGCCTTCAAAAAGGGGACTGTCCCCTTTTTAAGGGGGCGTGATTTCGTGCGTATTTGGGCAATCCTGGTATCAGGGGAGCCATGAAATTTATTTGCATCATTCAGGGGGCCCTGGTCGTTCTCGCGCTGACCGTGACTGCATGCGGCAGCGATGGGGCCAGTGGCACAGCCGGGACTGGCGGCGTGGCTGGCACAGGCGGCGCGGGTGGTGAGGG
>CAYZDM010000114.1:0-7748 GCA_964476875.1 uncultured Sandaracinaceae bacterium
TTACCCTCATCGAGCTGATGATCGTTGTCGCTATCATCGGCATTCTTGCCGCGATCGCGATTCCGGCATTCATCAACTACGTGAAGCGTTCGAAGACCTCAGAAGCAGGTGCAAACCTCAAGTCGCTCTTCCAGGGCGCTGCCGCGTACTACGATTCGGAGAACTGGGGCCAGGGCATGGTCACGGCGGGCGCGAGCGCCGCGGCCTCCACCCACTGCACCGTGGACGACGCTGACCCGTCGTCCTACACCGCCAGCGAGGCGAAGTTCGTCGTCGACTGGCAGTCCGAGACCGACGCAGCCTCCTACACGGCGCTCAACTTTGCTCCGGCTGACCCGCTCTACTACGAGTACCACGTCGCCGAGGAAGACGGCACCGGCAACTGCGGAACCGCCGCCAGCCAAACGGACACCTACGTGTTCACCGCAAACGGTGACCTCGATGGTGACGGCGCGGAGTCGACCTTCGAGATGGCCGCCGGCACGAACCCGGACAACGCGCTCTACCGCGCACCGGGCATCTTCAACCAGGACCCCCTCGAGTAATCGACCGGGTCTAACGACTGAAAAGGCCGCGGCTCACGTCGCGGCCTTTTTGCATTTAAGGGGAACTGGTCGTTTTTCGATATACTGCGCGTGTGCGGGGTTTGAGACGTTTGGTTGCAGCCGTGGCCATGATGGGAGTCGTCGCTGGGGTTTGGTCGCTTCGAGGGCGCGCGATGGACCAGTACCTCGACACGCAAACTTACGAGGACATCTACTACCTGCCTCCTCCCGCCTGGCTGCAGGTCGTGAGCCTCGGCCATCGTCGCGCGCTCGCCGATTTGATCTGGCTTCGTGCACTGGTTTACTTCGGGGACGAGTTCGCCAACCGCGGGGCGGTGAAGCACGTGTTCAACTACGGCGACTCCATGCTCGCGCTCGACCCGGACTTCAAACGCGTGTACCGCTGGATCGGCGTGGCGGGCGTCTATACGCCCACGGGAAGCCCGCCCGAGTTCATGGAACGCTCGATCGAGGTCTTGCGTCGCGGCGTGGAGCGTTTTCCAGACGACGGGGGGCTTGCATGGGACGCGGGCGCCACAATCATGTACGAGCTACTGCCCCACTTGCCCAAAGACGACCCGGACCGAGAGCGCCTCGAAGCCGATGGCAATGGATACATGATGGCAGCCGCGCAGCTGGGCGCCGGACCTCCATGGCTGGTTCTCACCAACGCCAGCTCACTGCGAAAGCTCGGAGAAAAGGACCGGGAGCTCCGGCATCTGGAGGAGATGTACGCGGTGATTCGCGACCCCAAGGTGAAATCGCAGATCGAGCTGCGACTCGCGCAACTGCGGGACGAGGCATACGCCGAAGCCTTCCGGAGCGTGAACGAAGAGTTCGAGCAGCGACGCCTCGAGGAGTTCCCCTACCTGCCATCGACACTCTACTTCTTCGTCGCTGACCCGATCGAAACGACCGTGGGCCTCGAGGACGCCAGCTAGCCTCTGCTAACCGCTGCGAACGTCTGCCAACCTCTTGCCAAACCGGTTCGGGGCTCGCACAGTCTCGCGGCCTTGGCCCGCGGTCGTCCGAGATTGAGCTTGATCGAAGCAGGACTCCTGCTGTGTCTCGTCAGCATCGTGCTGGCCGTGTTCGTGCCGACGTTCCTTCGACGGGTCCGTACCAACAAGATCAACGAAGCGGCTGAGCTCCTCCAGGACATGAGCGCGGGCGCCGCGGCGTACTACGCAACGTCGTGGGGGGATGGGAAGCGCCACTGTTTGCCGCCCGCCGCGGGTCCAACACCCTCGGAGCCGACCGTCGACTCGCGTGAAGTCGACTTTGTGAAGGACCCCGCGGGCGGCGACACATGGCGGGCACTCGGCTTCCAGCCCGACCGTCCGGTTCGCTACAGCTATAGCTACCTGCCCAGTCGCGACGGGTGTGCGCTGACCGGTGGTACTGAACCGGGCACCGTCATCTTTCGCGCCGAGGGAGATCTCGACGGCGACCTGGTCCGTTCCAGGTTTGAGCGCCAAGCCACCGTTGAAGCCAATGGATTGAGCGCGCCAGACACCTTGCACGTGCACCAGCGGATCGAATGACGTGGTCGTCGCGTTCTAGTCTCTTCGCCCGGACGCGATGCGCGCCTCGGCGTTGACCAGCGCGGTGACTATTTCGCCGGACGCGCGGCGAAGCGCCGGCGCCACGTGCTCTCCGAAACGGTCTGGGTGAAGGTCCCGAACCAGCAGTCGGAGCGCGACCCGTGCATCCCTGCCACCTGCCCCCTCCGGAAGGTCGAGCAGCGCATGGGCCGAGGCTTGCCCACGCAGCTCTCGGCGCTTGCGAAGGAGGAGCGGATAGGAACCGCCCCCCTTTGGGGACACCGCACCCAGCAACTTCAGCATCCAAAGGAAGCGGTACCCCGCTAGGCCGCACCCGGGAGGCGCCAGGAGCTTCTGTGCCGGTATCCCACGCTTCAACCAGAACAACACACTGGTCTCTTCAGCGCGAAGTTCAGCGCCGCGAGACAGCGTCTCACCGGATTCGGTGAGCCGATAGACCGCGTCTCCTAGTTCCGACCGCACGCTCGCCGTTTCGACGCATTTCACCGCCACCCGCATGATCTGAAGCGCGAGCGTTCTAGCCGGCATCGGGTCGTTTAGCTTCCACCAGGTGGCCGGCGAGGTCACCCGCACCAAGCGCAGCACGAGCCCATCCCACTCGCAGATCCGCAAGACGGCCTCGAAGACCTGACGATGGGACGTCGTGACGCGATGATCGACGTTGGCTCCGACGACTTGGCCCGCTTCGAACGAGAGCGTGGCGCGACGACCCTCGCCTTCCACATGCAGTGTGCCGGTCGCGGTGGCTCGTTCGAGTCCGATCAAGACGCGGCACAGCGTCGTGGCGCTAGGGAGCGCGAGCATCAACCTCGAATATGCGATTCAACCAGCCGTGGCTAGTTTTCAGCGCGACGCTGCGTAGCGGGGGTCGCCCGGTCGTAGGGCAAGCGCGTTTCGGATCTGGGCGAAGCGCGTGGAGACCGATGTGGCGCCAACGCCATAGCGTCGGGCAACCTCAGCCTGCGTGCAGCCCGGCCGTTGCTCGACGACGGCAATCGCGTACTCGAGCGCTGCAGCCAACACCTCTGGCTTGGTGACGCGAAGCTCGCAGTGCGCCTGCATGTCGGACCAGAGTTGTGTAGCGCGTTCGATTTCTACACGGGAATACCCGGCTTCGCCCATCTTGAGCTGCAGCGTTTCGGCTACGCGATCACCCGAAGGCCAGCGGACCGTTGCAGGCACCGCGGGCTTGTCGGTTGCCCCGCTTTCGATCCATTCGAGAAGGACGCGGTGGTCGGGATTGCAAGGCCCCTTCTCGCGCGCGTACTCGGCAAGCTTCAGTGCTTGGTCGAGGTCGCCGAGGCGCGCGACGCAATGTGCGAGCGAGCCGATGATCTCGTCGTGTTCGGGTTCGAGTTCGTATGCGCGACGAAGATGAGGCTCCGCTCCTGCGGGATCGTCGAGCGCGATGTCCATCAGGTGACCAAGATTGTGGTGGTACCATGGTGTTTGCGGCGCGAGGCTCGATGCGTCTCGGTACGAACGGACCGCAACTCGATAGTTGCCCAGCAACGCATGACACAGTCCCATCAGCGCATGCACGACATCGTCATCGACGCAGTACCCGAGCACTCGGCGAAGATGCAGCGCGGCCTTCCACGGGTTGTCTTCGAGGTAGAGCTCCGCGAGGTGGCGGTGCGCGAAGAGCGAAGCATCACTCCCCTCCTCCGCAGCGGACGCGAGCTCTGTCAGCAAGGCTGTAGCATTCTTGGACGACGCTTCGAGCGCTTCCTCTGCGCGCTCCCAAAGCTCTTCGACAGTACTTGCCTGTTGGCCCATCTGTATTCGTATAGCCCTTCACTTTTTTGAACGCAAGACTCGTCCGCTTCGAGCACTTGCGCGAAACGGTGCGGACCGACGGTGCGCGTCATGTGAACTTGTAGGTTTGGATTCCACGAAACTGCACTCGGGGCGACCTTGAGGTATGCTTCGAGCAGTTGACCCACTAAGGGTCGAAGAATGGCCAAACGATGAAGCCGGAAGAATTCGACGAAAAGGGTTCCGCCGACCCCGATGAGGGAGAACGGGAACGTCGCTGGTCTGAAGGTGTCCTTCGCGACACACTTCGAAAAGCCGTCGAGAAGGGGATAGAGGCCGGCGTTGGAACGATCCGTAGCGCCGACAGCGCCCTTCGTGGGGTTACGCAGGATGGAAAGCTCCCCAAAGAACTGATTGGCTACGTATTCGCCTCGGTCGACGAAACGAAGAACGCGATGGTTCGTGGCGTCGCCAAAGAGGTTCGCGACTTCCTCGACGCCACCGACATTGCAGGCGAGTTCTATAAAGCGCTGACTTCGCTGTCGTTTGAAGTGAAGACCGAAATTCGCTTCATCCCCAATGACGCGGGGGGCGTTCGACCCCAAGTCAGGGCTCGCGCCGTGCAAAAGCGCAAGCGACGCAAGGGCGTGGTCGAAACCGAGCAGATCATCCCGCCGGACGACGGCGACGAGACCTGAACCCTATGATCGCCCCCGGAACAGTGTACCTGGTGGGTGCCGGCCCCGGCGATCCAGAGCTGATCACGGCGCGCGGCCTCCGGCGGTTGCGAGAAGCGGACGTCGTGCTCTACGATGCCCTCGTCCATCCCGACCAGTTGAGCGCGGCACGGCCAGATGCCGAGCTCGTGTTCGTCGGCAAGCGGGCGGGCCGAGCGAGCGAGCGGCAAACCGAGATCAACCGGCAGCTGGCGGAAGCGGCGAGAGAAGGCAAGACCGTCGTGCGTCTCAAGGGTGGTGACCCCTACCTCTTCGGGCGCGGGTCCGAGGAGGCCGAACTGCTCGCCTCCGAAGGAATTCCATTCGAAGTGGTTCCCGGGGTGCCCTCTCCGCTCGCAGCCACGGCCTATGCAGGGCTCTCCCTGACCCACCGAGATCTCGCCTCGAGCGTCGCGTACATCACTGCGACGGAGTCGGTCGAGAAAGACCGCGGCGGCCACGACTGGTCGAAGCTCGCCACAGCGACTCAAACGCTCGTCATCTTCATGGGGATGCGGAAGCTCGACTCGCTGATGCGGCTACTCATCGAGCACGGGCGCCCCGCTGACACGCCTGTCGCCGTCGTGCAGTGGGCATCGCTGCCCAAGCAGCGAACCGTCACCGGAACCCTTGCCGACATCCACGCGCGCGCCTCCGAGGCCGGGCTCGGCCTGCCCGCGCTCACCATCGTTGGCGAGGTCGTACGTCTGCGCGAGAACCTTCGCTGGTTCGACACGAAGCCAGTGTTTGGGAAGCGCATGCTCGTGACGCGCGCTGTGCACCAAGCGGGGTCGCTCGCGTCCCTCCTGCGCGACGAGGGCGCGCAGCCGATCTTGGCACCAACCATTCGCGTCGCGCCTCCCCTCGACCCGGGACCACTGCGTGACGCGCTTACCCACTTGGATTGCTACGATTGGGTTGTCTTCACGAGTGGCAACACGGTCGATGCGGTCTTCTCCTCGATCAAGGAAGCCGGCCGCGACGTTCGCGCGTTGGGGAGCGTCAAGGTCTGTGCAATCGGGAGCAAGACGCGCGAGGCCCTTGCCGAGCGTGGCATCGAAGCGGACTTGGTGCCTGAGGACGCGCGCGCGGAAGGCATCATCGCGGCGTTGGGTCCTCTTCTCGGCGATCGGACCCGCGTCCTGCTTCCGCGGGCCGAGGTCGCAAGAGAGATCTTACCCAACTCGCTCCGTGAAGCGGGCGCGGAAGTCGACGTCGTTTCGGCGTATCGCAACCTCTCCCCCGAACCCAAGGAGATCGAACGTATCCGCAGCCTCGCCGACCCGGCCCAGAGCGACGCGGTCTTGTTCACGTCCTCATCGACGGTTCAGAATCTCTTCGATCTCTTGGGAGACAAGGCCACGGCCCAGCTAAACGCGCTCGACCTCTTTTCGATCGGCCCGGTCACGACCCAAACCGCTGAGCGCCTCGGTCTTCGGATCGCGGCCACATCGCCCAGTCAGACGATCGAATCGCTGGTCGCAGCGGTGCGCACGTACTATGCCTCACCCGGAGATGGGGATGCCTAGGTTTGAGTCGTTGAGAGCGAGCGCGCTTCTCATCGTTTCGGGGGCGCTGGCCGTGCTGGCTACTGCCTGTGGCGACCCCTGCGGGGCCTCAGAGGACCGACTCGTGCCAATCAGCGAGCTCCCCTGCAACATGACGACTAGCGATGGGGCCTGGGAGTCCCATCCGTGGCCGCCGATCAACGACGAGCAGTGCTACTGGCTCGAGTTCCGGGGCTGCAGCCAATACGAGTTCGAACACCCGCTCGGCCGGACACCCAGCCTGATCGTCGGGTACACCTCGTTCGAGCAAGACGGACGCTTCGCCACCCTCGGCTCCGGCAATAGCTTCGTCATCGAAGACGCCAACGAGTCGACCATCACCGTCCGCAACACTCAGAACCAGCTTTTCTACCTCAGGCTCGTACTCGACTGACCCCCTAGCGGATCGCGGTAGGCGGCCTTACATTGGCCAAAAGCCCGGTTCCGGCTGAACTGGGCGGGGCTCCAGAAAGCGCTAAAATAGAGAATGGCCGACAGGTTCGAGAACGATGCCGGGACCATCACTCAGGTCAAACCGGAGAAAAAGCTCAAACGCCCGCGACTGTACCGCGTCCTTTTGCACAATGATGATTACACCACGAGAGAGTTTGTCGTTCACGTTCTACACGCCGTCTTCCACCGATCGGAGCAGGAGTCGATCCGCATCATGCTCCACGTCCACCGCAACGGCGTCGGCGTGGCGGGGGTGTTCACGCGCGAAGTCGCCGAAACCAAGGTCCAGCGCACCGAACGCATGGCCCGAGCACAGGAGTTCCCTCTCCGTCTGACGATGGAGCCGGAAGAGGAGGAAGACAACTAGCCATGGCCGGTCCCGTCATCGATAAAGAGCTCCAAGCAACCCTGCGCAAGGCCTTCGATCGCGCAGAATTGATGCGTCACGAGTACGTGACACTCGAGCATCTTCTGTTGGCCCTCACCGAGGACCCGAACGCGTCCAAGGCCCTGCAAGCGTGTGGTGCAGACCTTCGCCGCCTTCGAAAACAGCTCGAACAGTTCATGCAGGAGCGCCTGTCGCGCGTGCCCGAGAGCACCACGGTCGAGCCTCGTCAGACCCTCGCGGTGGAGCGCGTCCTTCAGCGTGCCGCGATTCATGCCATCTCGTCGGAGATGAAGACGATCGACGGCAGCAATGTGCTCATCCAGATTCTCAAGGAGGAGGAGTCGTACGCCGCCTTCGTGCTGCAGGAGGAAGGGGTCAGCCCACTCGACCTCAAGCGCTACATTTCGCACGGCGTCGGAACAGACATCGTCCCTGGCGAAACAGACGCTTACACCGAAACCGACTTCGACGACGACCAAGATGAGTCATCGGCGGGTCGCGACCCGCTCGAAGCGTTTGCCACCGATCTCATCGCGGAAGCCGCGGAGGGACGTATCGATCCATTGATTGGCCGCGACGCAGAACTGGATCGCACGGTTCAAATCTTGTGCCGCCGGCGCAAGAACAACCCCGTGTTCGTCGGGGAGCCAGGCGTCGGCAAGACCGCCATCGCGGAAGGTCTCGCACTTCGGATGCACGAAGGAACCGTTCCTGAGGTGCTCCGAGACGCGCAAATCTACTCCCTCGACATGGGCGCACTACTAGCCGGCACGAAG
>CAYZDM010000115.1:0-7737 GCA_964476875.1 uncultured Sandaracinaceae bacterium
TGACACATTTGACAACCACGGCTTCACCGTGAAGCCGAATGCCCGCCAACTTGAACACCCAGCGGCATTGCTGCCCCTCGCCACTCCCAATCACATCACTCACTTTGACCATGCCGGTAAACCAGTCCGCCAAGTTGCCGAGGTCGTTCGCATAAGCGAAGACCTCACTCAAGGGCGCCTTGATCACGATGCTATTGGCGTAGGAGATCATAAAAGACGCCCTGACGACCATTGTGCCACACCAGTGCAGAGGCAAGGAGTTTCTAGTCAGCGACGGGCCTAGGTCTCCCCTTCGCAAAGCGACAGGCCGGAAATGGGGACAGTCCCCTTTTCGCAGGGGTTAATTTCTCCCCGGAATCGTCCCCCATGCGGGGCCGTCGCTCGCACGAGCACGCAACGTCACCTCGTCGCGGACGATGAGTCGACATGGTGTTCGCGGAGTACGTGTTGGTGACAGGGCTCGTCGCCCTAACTGTCGGCCTATCACTGTACGCGCTCGGCGTGCCGCTCGTGCAGGCGTACTACGCCACGAAGCTCTTCATTCTTCTACCCGCTCCCTGAGGAAGGAATGCTCACATGAATCGACAACGAAAAACCGGGACCTCACTAATGCGCGATCAACGCGGACTCACAACGGTCGAGTACATCATTGTTCTCGGGCTCATCGCAGTCGTCGGGATCGCCGCCTGGCAGCAGTTCGGTGAGACCCTAGTCGGCGAAGTAGAGGCAGCGGACGGATACATCGCGGACGTGGTCCAGTAGCGCGAGGTATCAAGGGTATGGAAGCGACAACAGCAATGGGCTTTGCGCTCGCAGTCGCGTTGATGGCGGCCGTGTGCGACTTACTTTGGGGTACGATCCCAAACTGGCTGACCCTTCCTTCCATCATGCTCGCACCTCTCGTGTACGGGCTTTCGCTCGGTCCCGAGCATCTACTCCGCAGCTTCGTTGCCGCCTTCTTGAGCTCGCTGGTTCCGTATTTGCTGTTTCGCCGCGGCGCCATGGGCGGAGGGGACGTGAAACTGTTCGGGGCTCTCGGCGCCGTCACCGGCTTTGATCCGTGGATGGGTTTGGAGATATCCCTCGCCGCTCTGATCGTTGCGCTGGTTACTGCCTGCAGCGCGCTCGCGTGGAAAGGCACACTGCTCACGGTGCTCGGCCGCGCGTCGCTGCAGGCGCTCTACCCCCTTATGCCGACCCGATGGCGCCGGAGTCGGAGTGAGGATCTGTCCGCTCCGATTCGCCTGGGTGGCGCGGTCATGGTCGCTACTGGAATCCTTGCGGCGCCATACCTGTGGGCTGCATGGGGGCGGCTGTGAAGCCCCGCCAACCCGCTTCGATATGGCGAGACCAGCGGGGTGTCGTGCTTCTCGAGTTCCTAGTCGCCTTCGTACCGATCTGGATCCTCTTTCTGTGTGTCGTTCAACTCGCCTTCATTGCGCACGCGGATCTGATGGTGAAGCATTCGGCCGACGCGGCGGCACGCTCCGCCGCCGTCGTCCTTCCGGACGACCCGAACGAGTACGGGGGAGAACCGGAGCTAAGCGTCAGTCGCAATCGAGCGTCGTCGTCCAGTCTGGACCACGCGCTGCTGCGCGTGGGTCCAGCGCTGTGGGACGGAGCGACCTCGCAGGCCATTGCCACGGCGGTCTCTGGCGACCCTTCGGTGAACCTCGGAAGGTCACGCCTGAACACGATTCGCCTCGCGGCACACGTGCCCCTGATCCCGCTCGCGCCGACGAGTCTAGGTCGTGATCCGCGGCCGAGTATCGAGGAATCGATAGGAGATGCACGAAAGCTCGTAAGCGCGGCCTACTATCAAAGTATCGGCCTCGCGGTGACGTTTCCTGGACTGAATCGAGATGTCGCCGATGGTCCCGAGGTCACCGTGCGCGTCGATTATGCCTACCAATGCATGGTGCCGTTCGCGCGCAACATACTCTGTGCTTCGTTCGACGCCCTCGAATCCGCCGACAAGTTCGGCAACGCCGTCTTCCCCGCGGGGCAGCGCGCAGTTGGTGGCCGCTTTCGAGCCATTCACCACGAGACCACGCTCCTGATCCACGACGCCCCCTACGCGTATCGAGGCCGGACATCGTGATGCAGGTGACAAGCAAGAAGTTGCTTCGTGACACGCGAGGAGCCGTGATGCTCGTCTCGCTCTTCATGGCGCTCCTGATGATCGCGACCCTTTACTACGTCCTTGGCGTTGGGGACGCCGTGATCTACCGGCGCATCATGCAGGATGGCGCCGACGCCGGCGCGTACGCTGCATCGGTCATGGGTGCGAAGGGCATGAATCTCCACGCGCTGCTCAATGTAGTCATGGGTGTTACGGCGGGGATCCTGCTGGTCGTTCGCAGCGTGGAGGTGCTTCTCGAGATCACACTTGGTGTCCTTCGCGGCTTGGCCGCTACCATCCTTCTCGCTCCGAAAGCGCTCCCGCTCATTGCCTTGCTTGCCCCGGTAGAGAGTACGGTGGAAAGGATCGGCGACGCGGTCGAGCACTTCGTTCGCGCCGCTCACGATGCATTGGATGTCGCACATCACGCCGTTCAGCATGGGTACCCGCTTCTCGCAGAGGCCCGCGCCGTCGACGCGATGGCGTTCCAGCAGGTCTACGATCCACCAGTCGTCGGCGGCTTCGTCGTACCCCTGCTGGGTCCACGACTCGCCGATGGCGGACGAGGCCTTCCCGTTGAAGCAGATGATCTCGGCACGTTATGCGACCGGGTAGCGAGCGGTCTCGGCAACAGGCTGAGCAACGTTAGGTCCAAGGTTCCCCGCTGGCTTCTCAAATTCCTTGGCGGAGTCGTCAGCAGAGCTCTACGGCTCGGCAAGCGTCGCGCCTGCATCGACGAGGTCGTGCAGCCACCTCGACGCGTCGTCGGCCAACGGGCCGATGGCTCCCAAGTATGGTTGGGGCACGAGGAGTTCCAGTATCGAGCGTACGATTTCGGCAGTGACCCGCACGCCGGTCCTTGGCGGCGGGGCGAGCAGGGCATTCGAATTGCCCAGGGCGGCAACGATGACGGACGCAACGCTACCTACAGGGCGCACGCGGTCGGACGGCTCGGCTTCGCGCAGGCCGAGTACTACTTCGATGGCGGCGAGAACAAGTCCGAGTGGCTCTGGAAACAGAGGTGGCGGGCCCGGCTCCGCCGCTTCCGAATTTCCCGCTCTTGGGTCCCTCCCGGGATTCTGAGCGCCTGCTCGGGCGCGAGAGGGAGTGGCCTACTGGAGGGCCTAGTCGGTCTGTGTGATGTCGCCCGAGATTTCTCCCTCAATGCCGGGTCCGCGCATTGACTCGCGCGAACCCGGCATCGTCCCGATCGATTCGGCTTCTAGAGGGTACGGCCTTGGTCGAGGCGCTCATTTGCCTTCCAATTTTCGTCGCTGCGCTGACTGCTGTCGTCGCACTCGACGGAATCTACGGTGCCAAACTCGAGGCTAAGGCCCGGGCGAGACGCGTCGCCTGGTTGCAGGCGGACTCGGGCCAATGCCCCGAGCAGTCCTGCCAGACGCACGAGTGCGGACGAATCGCGACAGGGATTCGGGAGAACGGCTTCGACGAGGCGCTTGCGGTGCATGATGAGCGCTTCTCACTGAGGTCGTTCCTCGGGAACGTGAGGGACTACTTTCTCGGAAAGACGACCAATGGGGTGGGCATAGCTCAGGCCTCCATTCCGAAGGCGGTGAGCTCAGGGCGCAGCTATCAGCGAGGGGTCACGACGCTCCTTTGCAACACAACGACCCGGCACGCCGAAACCGGTGGAAGCGTCCTCGACCACGCTTGTCTCACCGGGCTGGGAACGACGGAGTACGCAAATGAAGTATGCAGATAGTAGCAAACCGCGCCTTCGCGGGTTCAATCTCCCTACGATTCTAGCGCCGGTGCGGGTAGTGTGCTTTCTAGCGTTCGCATGCGTGCTGGTGACGCTTCCGATTCTCCGGAACGCTCGCGCGGATGTCTCGGAAGCGTTGTGGGTCGTCGGGCCAAGCATCATGGAGTTTCCTGGAGTGCCGCGGGAGGCTGTTCGCCACCTGCACCTCAACGGAATCGGCGTTTCATTCAGGACACAGACCGTCGCCGCGTCGCTCACCGAGGTTCTCACTCACTACGAAGCGACTTGCGGCACCGTCGTCTCGAGGCTTGCGGCACGCAATCGCGAGGCTGGCTACGTCGCGTGTGTCGAGCTGGGGAATCCTGCACCTGACCGCGCCGAGCTCGCACGACGGTTCGTCGTCTTCGCCGAAACGCTGGATCTCAAAGATATCGGCTCCGCGCACTATGTCTTCGCGCGCCGCGCGGATAGCGATGGTGGCAGCGCAACATTTCTCCTGACGATGTGGGTCGACTCTTCCTTCAGTCTTCGCGCCTTGCTTCCGCGAGCTGGCGCCGATGCGCCCGGTAGCGACCTCGACGCCGTGCCTCGGCCACCTGGATCGCGACGATTCCTTTCGGTTCGGGAGGCACATCGACCGAGCGGCATTGTGTCGTACGAGGTTCCAACCGCTCTACCGGCTCAGCTCGAATCCTTCTACAGATCGCAGCTGCCCCGCTACGGTTGGAGAATCATCGAACGGCACCCGGCTGAGTCTGTTCAAGTCGACGGCGTCCACCTGATCTCCGCCGAGAAGGTGAATCGACACATCACCGTGCTCTCCCATCTCGGCAGCGAGCAGCGAACCGTCCTCACCATTTTGGCCTCCGAGCCGTCATGAAAGCCGGAGGCCACTCATGAATCGAGTCGCCGTACTCTCCTCCGTCGCGGTGACCGTGTTGGGGTTCGTCCTGCTCGGGATCTACGTGCGACAGTTTCAGAAGAGCGCCACAGGAGGAACGCCGATTGAGCTTCTCGCGCTCAGGCAGGATGTGGCTGCCGGTGCGCCCCTGACCGAGGGGGTGCTGGTCATCCGCACACTGCCAGAGAGCTATCTCGAAGAGCGACAGGTTCTCGCTGTCGACCTTTCGAGGGTGTTGGGTGTGCGCGCCGCGATCGATCTCGTTGCTAATCAGACCTTGCTCTGGACCGATCTCGCGACGACCCCACGGGACCGAACGTCGCTGTCGACCCGCGTTCCGAGAGGCATGCGAGCCATGAGTTTGCCCGGCTTGGGTCGCCGTGGGCTGCGCGACTTGATGCGACCTGGCGATCGGGTCGATGTTCTCTTGACCAAAGCCAGGCCCGGACTCGAGGGGAACGTTGTCACGCTTCCACTTCTGCAGAATCTCCTCGTTCTCGCAGTGGGCGGCAGCTTTCGATCGGCAGACGCAGCCTTGCCTCTCGCGGGCGACGGTCCGGTAACCGTCCTGGTCACGATCGATCAGGCGAGCCTCCTCGCGCACGCACGCCGCGACGGGGCTTTGAGTCTCGTCCTACGAAACGCCAACGATCTGGAGATCAATGAAGGCCTCGCCGAGACCGATGATTCCGACATTCTCGAGCTAGAGAAGCGCGCTCGACGTCAGCGACGTCTGCGCATCGAAAGGCTCGACTAGAGTGGGTCTCTTCAAGCGGAAAGTCGGCCGGTTGGTCCTCATGCTGCTCGTCCTGGCGAGCAGCGAGCAAGGCGCATCTGCCGAGGGCGAGGAGGCGAGCGTGATCGTTCTCCGCGTCGGTGAGCAGAGGAGCCTGTCCGCCCGGGGAATCAAGAGCTACTCGGAGGGGGTCCCCGGACTTGCGGACGTCCGAGTCACTCGGGACCAAACGCGGTTCGTGATCGTGGGAAAGCGTGAAGGCACCACGTCTCTGCTTCTTATCAAGGACGATGGAAGTCAGGTGCAGCACACGATTCGAGTCATATCGACGGGGGCAAACAAGGGTTTTGGCGATCGAGAGAACATTCGATTGGATCTGTACTTCGTCGCTATTCAGGACCGGTACAGCCACCAGATCGGCCTCAACTGGCCTGGAAACATTGGAAGCACGATCACACCTTCCGAAGCCGCAATAGCGATAACCGGTGGCAGCGGGCAAGCGACCCAGAGCGCGTTTCAGATTCTGCCACACACGTTCTTACCAAGCTTCGATCTTGCCCAGTCCAAAGGGTGGGCGAAGATGTACCGGCAAGCCACGCTCGTCACGGCGAACGGTACCGAGGCGGTATTCACGTCTGGCGGAGAGTTCAATGTTCAAGTGCAGAACAACCTCACCGTGAACGTGCAGGCGATCGAGTTCGGGACGAAGATATCCGTCCTTCCCAAGTACGATTCAGAGACAGGACGGATCGAACTGGAGATCGTCGCCGACGTGTCGGCTCTCGATGCAGAAAGGGGCGTTCGCGGGATCCCCGGTCGGGTCACTTCGCACCTGGAGACGCTCGTCAACCTAGAGTTGGGCCAGTCCGTTTCGCTGGCCGGGATTCGAGCGCGATCTGAGCGCCGGAGGAAGAACGGAATCCCGGGGCTCGCGCTGGTCCCGTTCATCGGAGCGCTCTTCGGCACACACGCGCGTGAGACCGAAGACAATGAATCGTACATGTTGGTCGTCCCGTCGGTTGTCGAGCCGATAAGTTTGAGCGAGCGAGATCGCGTCGAAGAGGCACTCAGGGTCTACGAGCACTTTCATGGAGGTGTCGACGGTCGCGTCCTGATCGATCAACCGCGCGTTGGACAGGGCGTGTCTGCGAACGAAAGCGAGCGAAACCGGTGAGTGGTGGATTCGCTGTAACCGTGCGGACCCCGGATGGCTCAGCAAGCATCATCCGTGTTCCTGCGGCCAGCTCTCTCATCGTCGGTCGCGATCCTACGTGTCACGTCGTGCTCCCGTCCCCCGCCGTTAGCCGTGTTCACCTTCGGGTAGATCGAGTTCCGGGCGGACTTCGTGCCACCGACCAGTCCTCTAACGGGACGACGCTTGGCGACGACGTCGTGCCTTCTTCCGGAACTCTTCTCGCGCCGGATGCGGAGCTGCGAGTTGGTCCCTACGTACTCAAGGTGGAAGCGGTGCCTCCCCCATGTGGCGAATCGGACGCCGCCCCCCCGGCCCTTCGACGTCGAATCCACAGATCCCTTTTGGACAACCTCGATCTGGCATCCCTCGATGACGCGGAGATGGATTCGGGAGTGCTCCGACCTCGGGTCGTTGACGCGCTCCGGCAGATCGTCTCGACCATCTCGCCGGAGCTTCCACCAAGCCTCGATCGAGTCCGCCTCGTCGAGGAGATGGTCGACGAGACACTCGGCCTCGGCCCTCTCCAAGAACTGCTCGAGGACGAGACGATCTCCGAGATCATGGTCGTCGACCCGAACACCATCTATGTCGAGAAGGGAGGCAAGCTACATCTCACGTCTCTCCGCTTCATGGATGACGAGTCCTGTCGCGCGGCGATCGAACGGATCGTGACACCGCTCGGCAGACGAATTGACGAAAGCACGCCCCTTGTCGACGCTCGGCTCCGGGACGGGTCCCGAGTAAACGCGATCATCCCGCCGCTCGCGATCCGCGGACCATGCATCACGATTCGGAAGTTCTCGCGGCGCGCTCTCGAGATCGAGCAACTGATCGCGCTCGGCAGCCTCAGCCGCCAGATGGCAACGTTCCTTCAGAGGTGCGTTCGGGCGCGCAAGAACATCGTGATCTCCGGCGGGACCGGATCGCCCACACCGCAGGCATGGCTCAGCAGGATGTTTTGCTGCAGCCGTGAGAGCTGCGCGTCTTCGATTCGCTGATCAGCCAGGATTCCAAAGCCGGTGTTGATGCCGTAATGGGCGGAACCGTCATGCAGTGCATG
>CAYZDM010000116.1:0-7732 GCA_964476875.1 uncultured Sandaracinaceae bacterium
CTTTCAAAAAGGGGTCTGACCCCTTTTTTAGCAGCAGTCTAGTTGGGTGCGGGTTTGTTCGGCGGCTTTGCGGAGAAGGGTGAGGCTCTTGATGACTTGGGAGCGGTCGGATCTGGGGATGCGATCTAGGATGGTCGCGATGCTTTGGGCCGTGAGGTTGCGAAGGCGTTGGGCCTCCTTCTTTCCTCCGGGGGTGAGGGAGATGAGGACCCGACGCGCGTCATTTTTCCCCCTGCTGCGCGTGACCCAGTCTCGGTTCTCGAGCCCGTCGAGGAGTCGTGTCATCGCGCCCTTCGTGACCCTGGTGTGGGAGGCGAGGGTAGTGACGTCCCATTCTCCTTCGAGCAGCGTCTGTAGAAGTACGCACTGAGCTGCGCTCACCGTCCCGCAGCAGATCTCTTCCCGTTCAAACGAGGAGAACATGCGGCAGAACGCGATCACATCTTCGACGACCGAGGTCACCGACGCTCAGCGGTGATGGAGTAGCTGAAAACAGTGTCCGCCAGCGCCTCGATCTGCTCTAGACCGATCAGGTCGACTGCGGCCTTCCACATCGGGTCCTGCAGGCTCGGCGTCAACATCGACCCCGCGGGTGTGTGCGTGTACTCGATGTTCTCGAACCCGGCGTCTCGCATGTGGCCGAGATAATCCTCCTCGGTCAACGCGCCTCCGACGCATGCAATCCAACTCGCCGCCAGTTGTGCGACTTCGGCTGGCAACGGTTCACTCAGTACGATGTCGGTGACTGCGATGCGGCCACCTGGCTTGAGGATTCGGTGCGCCTCGCGGAACACCTGCGCTTTGTCGGGGCTGAGGTTGATCACGCAGTTCGAGATCACGACATCCACACTCTCCGATGCGACGGGCAGGTTTTCGATCAAACCCTCACGAAACTCGACACTACGCGCGTATCCGGCGTTCACGGCATTGGTGCGTGCCCGTTCGAGCATCTCCGGCGTCATGTCGACACCGATGAAGCGCCCGTCGGGACCGAGTTTCTCTGCGGACAGCAGCGCGTCGAATCCCGCGCCAGACCCTAGGTCGACAACCGTTTCGCCTGGCTTTAGGCCCGCCAGCGCGGTTGGATTGCCGCAGCCAAGCCCGAGATTCCCGGCTGCGGCGGCACCCGTGATCTCTTCCTCGGAATAGCCAATCACCGCGGCGGTCTTGGCACTGCCGCCACCCCCCGAAGAAGGTTCAGCCGTAGGCCCGCAACAACCGCCCCCTCGCCGCGCGACCTCCGCGTACCCGGACCTCACGACGTCATGTACTTGTTCTTTGTCCATCGGAATCTCCATTAGTTGAATGATGCAACTAAATAGTTGAGGCTGTCAACTAGTTTCGTCAAGGTCGGTAGAACGCCTTTCTATGGCAGCGCGCGCAGAAAGCGAAGCAGTGTGTCCGTGAACAGGGATTCCTGTTCGCGGTGGGGCCAGTGACCCGCCTCCGGCACGATCAGGAGCTCAGCGCCGCCACCGAAAAGGCCCTGCGACTTCTTGTACGGTCCGAGGTGGCCTCCGAAATCTTTCTCGCCGGCCACCATCAAGCCAGGACACTGGATCGGCGCCAGCAGGCGACGGTCGATCTTCACGCCTAACGCACGGTAGTAGTCGATCGCACCTGCCAACACTTCGGGGCTCGAGAAGGCCTCCTTGGCCCGGGCAATTGCCGCGTCCCGCTCCGGCCCGCGCCAATCGAGCCCCCAACGACGATAAAGCGCGTCGATATAACGGAAGTTGCCGCGCCGCGTCCCGGCGTCGGCCCAGGGCACCTTGAAGTAGAGGAAGTGCCTGGCGACCACGAGCGCTCCCAGGGCTTGGAGCGCGTTCTTGGGCTTCAAGGTTGTTGGGTGTGGAATCGCAATCGGAACGATGGCTCGAACGCGGTCGGGTGCCAACGCCGCCGCCCCGTAGACGATGGTCGCGCCCCAGTCGTGCCCGACCAGAACGGCTGACTCCACCGCCAACGCGTCGAGCAACTTGATTGCATCCTCGGCGACGTGGAGCGCATCGTAGGGCCGCCCCGCGACGATGGTGTCCGCGTGGTAGCCGCGCAAGTAGGGTACGATCGTTCGGTAGCCGGCCTCGTTGAGCGAGCGCGCAATGCCGGCCCAGGAGTGCGGGGTGTCCGGGAACCCATGAAAGAGCAACACCGCCTGCCCTTCACCGGAATCATGATAGCGCCACGTTTGCCCGTCGAGTGTCGTCGACTCGAACTCGAACCCGGTGTGCATGCTCACTCATAACCGCGAGAGGGCCGCGTGCACAAGGATGAGTTGACGGAAATTCACCCAAGGCGTACGAACGACCCCACGAGCGGGCCCGCGACGCTGCCGCATCGAAGTAGGTAAGCAATGCAGTCGACGCTGATCGATTCTCTTCAAGACCGCGTGGTGCTGAGAAACGCGATTGCGAGCTTGATCTTGATCGTGACGGTGATCGGCCTTCGCTACGCCACTCTTCGGTTCATCCGTCGCCGATTGCCGAGTAGGGACAAGTTGCAGCTCCGCTGGGCGTCGCAGGTCCGCGGGTTCTCCTATGCGATATTGGCATTCGGGTTGTTCATCATTTGGGCGGCTGAGCTGCAGGCGCTTGCGGTGTCGTTTGTGGTGTTCGCGATGGCGCAGGGACACCAGCGCACCGGCAGGACCATCGGCATTCCAAACAGCCTGTTCATGATCGAACCCGTGCTCAACTAGAGCCTCGCCGGCGAGTACATGCTGCACCTCATGACCATTCCCGTCGACCGCAATGCCGACCTGGCCGCGATCGAGCGCAAGGCGCTCACGGCGGCGCAAGAGGCGTGCGCGGACTTTCTCGATGATGTTCGGCGTCCCATCGCCTCCCGCTATCGTCGCCACGGCTTGAACCCTCCGATCGTCGATCCACGAGTGACTTATCAAGTCGTCGACAAGAACACAGTGAACATTCTCCTCCGCATCCCGACGCCGATCAGGCTCGAGCGCCAAGTGGAGCAACACGTCCTCAGGGCTGTGCTCGGCGTCCCCCGGGGCCGCGATACGCTTCCGCCAACTGTGACCAATTGAGTTGAGCCCGCTGCCGGCCCGGCGAAATTGACCCCTTCGAGAAGGGAACTGTCCCCTTTTTTTTCGGGGGGGGATCGGATAGGGGGATGGGATGTCTGATGAATTGGAGTTGCGTGTGGCTCGTCTCGAGGCGATTGAGGACATCAAGGCGTTGAAGGCGCGGTATTGGTACGCCTGTGACAGCAAGGATGTCGACGGCGTTCGCGATTGCTTTCTCGAGGGGCCGGTCGAGATTCACTATGACGGGCCAGTGGGCATGGTGAACCATCGAGACGGGCTTTACCAAGTCTTCAAGGATATCGGGTGCCAAACTCACATCGTCGAGATGCATCATGGCGGTCCGCCAAACATCGAGATGCTCGGGCCCGATGACGCCCGTGCGCGGTGGGGGCTCGTGTATCACCTCATGAACACCGAAACACAGACCGCGAGCGTCGTTGGCGGTTACTACGATGATGAATACAAACGCGTCGTTGGCAAGTGGTGGATCAGCAAGGCGCGATTCGAGGTCTGCTCGGCGGTGACCCACGGCTGGAAGGACGCGAAGGTCCGCCTGCTGCACGCTGGCTCCTCGCTCCCGGCGTGACCCCGCGTCGCCGGTTGCCGACCGAAGGCCGATTTGCCAAGGTGCCGGCCCGATGGAACGAGCACGAAAGGTCGATGGCCTGCGTTGTCTGGTCACAGGAAGCGCCGGGTTCGTAGGAAGCAACCTCGTTCGCGCCCTCTTGGACCGGGGATGCGAGGTGTATGGCTTCGACGTAGCGCCTGCTCCGTTCGATGATCCGAAATTGCGCTGGTTCCAGGGCGACGTGCGCTCTGAGGAGGCGCTTCGTGAAGCGTGTGACGGAGTCGATACTGTTTTTCACACGGCGGCGATGATCGCCACGCTCACGTACACGCCCAAGGACTTTGCTGAGCTCGTTCGCAGCGTCAACATCGAGGGGACTCGCGCAGTGTTGCGTGTCGCGGGGCAGTCGGGCGTGCGCCGCTTCGTACATACGAGTTCGATCGTCACGGTGTTCGGCGAGGAGCACGAGGGGGCTACCGAAGCGACCCCGTACAGCACGGCGGCGGATCTGTATTCCTCGACGAAGGTCGCGTCCGAACGGCTCGTGCTTTCGTCGAATGGTGATTCCGGTCTACTCACCACGGCCATTCGACCAGGCGGAATATACGGTCCAGGTGAGCGCAACACAATCATCGGACCTCTCATGAAGGCGCTCAGGCAGGGCATTCCCCTCGTGCTGATCGGCGACGGTTCCACGCGAATGGACTACACGTATATCGACAATCTCGTCGATGCGCAGATCCGCGCTGCAGAGCGACTCGTCGAAGGTTCTCCGGTGTGCGGTCAGGCCTATTTCGTCACCGATGGTGATCCGATCAACACCGGCTCGTTCAGCGAGACGCTCGTGGGCGACATGGAGCTCGATGCCCGATCGATTCGAATACCCGGCCTCGTGGCCCGTGCTCTGGCGACAGCCGGTGAACGTGTCTTTCAGGTCTTCGGCAAGCCCAAGCCGGCCGTGAGCATGGTCGATGTCCGGTTGTGTGCGAACAACAGCTTTTTTTCGATCGACAAGGCGAAGCGAGACCTCGAGTATCAACCCCTCGTCGACACGCGTGAGGGGATCCGAAGGACTGCGCAGGAGGCTCGTCGGTACTACGACAGCCTCTAGGACGAGGCTTGTTGGATGGCGCTACGCGCTGGCCGCGTGTTCGGGCGGTCGGATGGATTCGCGTTGCTCTTGCCAGACACGTCGAATCCCAGGAAAGGTCACGAAGATGCCGCCGACGGTCCATGGAACCGTTGCCATGAAGTGTCCGGCGATCGCTATGGACGCGGCCACCGCGGGCGTCGCGCCCATGAGTTCGAGGGCGTAGGCGCAAGCGACATGAAAGGTGCCGATGAAGCCAGGCGATGACGGGATCATCGTCCCGGCGGCAATGAAGAGAAGGACCACGAGGGGTGCGTAGAACGGGAGCGACAGATCGAACGCCCAAAGCCAGCATTGAATCGTGAATAGACCGACGAGACGGGCGAAGAGGGTGATCCCGAGTACCGCTAGCACCTTGCTGGGGGAGCGTAGTGCGCCGAGTCCTTCTGAGAAGCGTTGTGCCTTGTCGACGATCCAGACTTGGGCGGTGTCGCTGAAAGGGCGCGCCAACGTGGCGACGATACGGGATATCGCCGACGGATGGGTGGTGATCCACAGCGCTCCGACCACAGCAGCGGCCGCGATGCCAGCCACGAGAAGAAGTCGATCGGCTTGCCCTAGATCGAGCGTCAGAAGAGGCGCTGCCACCACGAGCAGCATCAACAATGAGATGAAGTCGACGAGTCGGTCGAGCCCGACGACGGCGACTGTCGAGCTACGCGAGATCCGTCCCGCACGTGCGAGCAAGTCAACCCGCACCAGCTCGCCCAGCCGAAACGGAAGCAGGTTGTCCGTGACGTAGCCCGACAGCCAGGCCAGGAACGTCTCCGAGAACCGGTAGCGGCGAAGTGGGAGGAGCAGAATTCTCGTTCGCGCCGCATTGAGTGCCAACACGCTCCCTCTGGTCAACACGCAGATCGAGAGAATCCACAGGTTGGCGGAACCGAGTGCCGACAGCAGTTGCTGTCCATCGACTCGCACCAGGAAGTAGTAGAGGGCGATGCCCGACAGCACGAAGCCAAGACCCATGGCCACACGCTGCTTAGACGTGCTGCGCGGCAGGCTCATTCGCCAGCGAGCTCAACGCGTTGTTCGAAGAAGTCGTAGACGTCGGGTAGGGGCGCCCCTTCATTACCGAGGACGCCGGCGGATATCGATGCGAGGGAACTTCCGACGTACATGCCCATCGCCATCGGCTCGCCGGCAAGTCGAGCCAGGCTTGCCCCGGTCAGGAACACGTCACCGGCGCCAACCGCGTCGACCTCGTTGACCTCCAATGCGGGCAAGTAGTTAGTTCGTAGTCGCTGCCCAGGCTCGATGGGCGGCTCGAACGCCAGCGAGCCTCGCCGCCCCATCGTCACGATGAGTCCGCCGGCCTGGCTTGCGGCGTAGTATCGACTCGCGAGGTTGGAGATGCCGCTCTCCGCGTCGGCGAGCGCAAATCGCAGCTCGTCCTCTGTGGGCGTCGCGAGTTGCGGTTGCTTAAATTTCAGGATGTTCGCCTGGCCGTTCGTGCTGACATCCGCGAAGTACGGTTTGCCGGCCTTCGCGGCGAGCGCCGGGATCGCGTCGGCGAGCGTGCTGCCGAACAGGCCATACCCGAAGTCGGTCACGATCAGTCCGTCGTGCGAAGCGAGCAGCTCGCCTAGGTCGCTTATCAGCTCGGTCGTCGTCTCGATCGGAATGGGAGACGGATTGCCCCGATCGACTTTGAAAACCTTCTTGCCACCCACCAGGTATCGGGTCTTGGCGTACGCGCCGCGACCGGGAACAGGCAGATTGTGCAGTTCGACACCAAATCGATTCAGGCTGGTCTTGATGCGTTCGAGGCCTTCGTCTTCGGCACAGCAGGTGACGAACGTGGCCTTCGCCCCAAGCGAGGCGGCCTGACGGGCAATCAGACCGGCACCGCCGACGAACCACTCTTCGCTGACTGGTTTGACGGAGACGATCGGGCTCTCCGAGGCCACCCGTGCTCCTTCGCAGTGAGAGTAGTGGTCCATGATGGCGTCGCCCAAGACCAGAATACTGAGATCAGAGAACCGAGATATGGCGTTCTTCAACCTGGCGGGCGTGATCTCGTTGCTCCGGCAGAATCGCTGAATCTTCTGCTGCTCCATATCCAGGGTATTGCGCTTGCGTCGACCGATCTCGGTCGACGAGAAGATCACGTCACCTGAACCCAGCACGACTCGCCCGCCGTGGGACTCGACTGTCTTCTTCTCATTGGCAAAACGGGGGTCGTTCTTGGATTCGTACTCCCGACCTTTGACGTAGATGTCGGGCTGAAGGGCCTCGAGGACCGGTCCGGCCCATTCGTCCTCGCTCAGAGCGACGTAGTCCACGCAACCAAGCTCCGCCAGGCTGTCGAGTCGCAGGTCCTCTGGAATGTACGGACGCTCGTAGCCCTTCATCACGACATCGTCGCTGCTGACGGTCACGATCAGAACGTCGCCTAGGCTTCGAGCGAATCGAAGATAACGAATGTGGCCCGGATGAACGATGTCGAAGCAGCCGTGGCATTGGACCACCGTCTTGCCTTGTTCGCGCAGGCGTTTGCGCTCGACGGCCAAGTCAGCGACCGAGAAGATTTTGCGGTCAGTCTCAGGTGTTCGCACGGCTCTTTTTCCACGCTAGTAGGATCTCGATGAGCGTATCGCGGTCGGATGGATCGAGCTCTGGCGATACAGGCAGGCTCGCGATCCGTCGCACGAGCGACTCGGTGTGCGGCAGGCTGACCGCATCCAGTGCTTGCAGCGCTTGCTGCTTGTGAATCGGAACTGGGTAGTGGACCTTCGCGTCGAACCCTCGCTCTGCGAGGTGTGCGATCAGCTCGTCTCGCGCGTCGTGGCGAATGACAAACGCGCTGAATGCCGGCTCGCAAGCCTTGGTCACGGCCGTGAGCTCGAAATGAGCTCCGAGCGCCTGTTGATATGCGGCTCCGTGGCGCCGACGTGTTGCCGTCCACTCACTCAAATGGGGAAGCTTTACTTTGAGAATGGCCGCCTGAATTGCATCGAGACGCGCG
>CAYZDM010000117.1:0-7711 GCA_964476875.1 uncultured Sandaracinaceae bacterium
ACATCTTCTACCCGATGACCAACATCACCGCTGAGAAGCACGACGGCTTCATCGTGACCAACGCCGATGGCGATGCGATCACCGAGTTCACCGGGAGTCTCCTGATCAAGGGCGAGCCCGATGGCTCCTCCTTCCCGAATGGCAGCCTTCGCATGACCGCCGCCGCTCGCGGTTACACGGCTTGGGACCCTACGAGCCCGGTGTTCGTGATGCGGACGCCGAATGGCGGCGCGACGCTGATGATTCCGAGCGTGTTCATGTCCTGGACCGGCGAGGCACTCGACAAGAAGATTCCGCTCCTGCGTTCGAACGCGGCGATGGACAAGGCCGGGCAGAAGGTGTTGGCGTTGATGGGCGAGACAGACATCGCCCCGCTCAACTCGAGTTGCGGCGCCGAGCAGGAGTACTTTCTGGTAGACGCGCATTTCGCGAACAGCCGGCCGGATCTTCTCCTCGCCGGGCGCACACTCTTCGGCGCGCCGTCCCCCAAGGGTCAGGAGTTCGACGACCATTACTTCGGTGCCATTCCCGAGCGCGTGCAGGTCTTCATGCAAGCCTTCGAAGACAAGCTCTTTCGGCTCGGGATCCCTGCCAAGACGCATCACAACGAGGTCGCGCCAGGCCAGTTCGAGTTGGCCCCTTACTTCGAAGCGGCCAACGTAGCCGCCGACCATCAACAGTTGATGATGACGATCATGAAGACGACCGCCTTGGAGCACGGCTTTGTATGCCTGCTCCATGAGAAGCCCTTCGCCGGCATCAACGGTTCGGGCAAGCACGTCAACTGGTCGGTGGGCAACTCGACGCAGGGCAACCTTCTCGATCCGGGAAGCACGCCGCACGAGAACCTCAACTTCTTGCTGTTCTGCGGCGCTGTCATCCGCGGAGTTCATCTGTATGGGCCGCTGCTGCGCGCCGTCATCGCCTCTGCCGCCAACGATCACCGGCTTGGCGCCAATGAGGCACCTCCCGCGATCTTGTCGGTGTATCTGGGCGATCAGCTCGAAGCCGTATTCAACGACATCAAGAACGGCAACGTGTCCGTATCGAGCGATGGCGGCGTGATGGACCTTGGACTCGCGCAGATCCTCCCGTTCACCCGGGACCCAGGCGATCGCAATCGCACCTCGCCATTCGCATTCACCGGCAACCGCTTCGAGTTCCGTGCCGTCGGGTCGTCACAGTCCGTCTCTGGTCCGCTCGTCGCGATGAACACGATACTCGCCGACTCCCTCGAGTGGATCGCAGAGAAGCTCGAAGCCGAACTGTCGAACGGGAAAGAAAGGCCGGCCGCGGTCGCCACCGTTCTGCAGGCGCTCATGAAGGAGCACGGTGACGTAGTCTTCGGTGGCAACGGCTACTCTGAGGAGTGGCACAAGGCGGCGGTCGAGGAGCGCGGACTCAGAAACCTTCCGACGACGGCGGACGCCTTGCCCGTCCTCAAGGAACAGTCGATCATCGACCTCTTCAAGCGCACCGGTGTACTCTCGCCGGTCGAGCTCGAAAGCCGATACGAGGTGTACGCCGAGCAGTACATCCTCTCGATCGGTGTCGAGGCCAAACTCGTCGTCGAGCTAGCCAAAACCATCATCTACCCGGCGACTATGTCCTACGTGTCGAGCCTGGCCGCCACGGTCAACAGTGCTTCGTACTTGGGCGTCGAGCTCAAACCCGCTGGCATCAAGAAGATCGCGGAAGAAACCAACGCGATGATCGCCACCGTCACCCAGCTCGAAGAAGCGCTGGCGAACCATAACTTTGAATCGTCGCAAGCCCACATGAAATACTGCGCAGGTCCGTTGCGCAGTCTCATGGACAAGGTCCGCGTCCACGCCGACGCCCTCGAAACCGAGGTTGCCGACGAGTACTGGCCCCTTCCAAAGTACCGCGAGATGCTTTTCATCAAGTAGCCGCGCATCGATTCAGACAAAAGGGGGGTGTTCTAAATCGCCAGGCGCGTTATCGTTCGGTCCCAGCCCGTAATCGAAAGGCGCACCATGGCGTTGATGGACCGTACTGCACTCCCTAGTCTTACACTGACTCTCCTGCTCGCCCTTGCGGCAAGCGCTTGCGGTGACACCGCGCCCATGACCGACGATCCCCCGGACGAGCCCTTCGTTCCCGCGGCATACGGCGAGTGGCTGAAGTTCGAGCCGGAAGGCGCGGTGTGCGCGAACGGCTCGCAGTACAAGTACTTCGTCAACTTCTCCGAGACGTCCAGCGATGTCGTTGTCTTCCTCGAAGGCGGCGGCGCCTGTAGCAGCTACGAGAGTTGCGCAGGCGGCAGCCCGTTCAACACCGACTGCATCAAAGAGGAGCCGGGCGCCGAGTGCATCCGCGACAACTACCCCGCGGTCTACCTTCACATCGACTCGCTCGAGGCACTCTCTGCCGTCACCGAACCACTCGGCGTCGTCAATGGTGACGTACCGGTGGAGCTTGCCTACCCGCTACTCTCAGGGAACACCGAGATCAATCCCGTGGGCGACTGGAACCGGGTCTTCGTCCCCTACTGCACTGGCGACACGTACCTCGGAAGCCGAGTTGAAACCTACGTCGACCCCGATGGGGTCGGCCCGGACGTCGAGTTCCACCACATGGGCCACCAGAACATGTTGCTCGTCATCGAAGAGCTCAATCAAATGTTCGCCGAAGTCCCCCGGATGATGGTCGGCGGTTGCAGCGCCGGCGGCGTAGGCTCTCTCAATAACTACCCCTTCATCCGCAACGGCATCGAAGGCGTAGACAAGAGCTACCTCCTCGCCGACAGCGGTCCGATCGTCCCGGTTACTTTGCTCAACGGAGAGCCGAGCAACCAGTCGAGTTTTCTCCCGGCTGTAGCCACGATCTGGGGCGTCGATACGATGCTCCAATCCTTGCCGATGGGCGCAGCAGATCGCATCACTGCCGACTTCGGGGAGGTGAACGCCGTGGTTTCCGAATCCTTCCCGAACGATCGCCTCGCGATTTCCATCTTTGAGCGCGACTACAACTTCACCGTCGCCACCTACGGAGGCCCCTCTAATACGGGCCCCGGTCGCACCGAGATCTATCGCAGCGCTTCCGAGGATTTCGAGACCCTCCGTGCGCAGATCGATACGCTCGACAACCTCGTCTACTACATGCCCAACTATCGAAACACGAACGACAGCCACTGCCTCACGGTCACCGGCCTCGAAGACGTCGGCAACTCCGATCTCGCGTTCCTGACGCTCTTCGAGCAAGACCCCTCGACCGCCACCTGGAGCGGCACCGAAATCGAAACCGACGATGGCACCGTGACCTACAAAGACTTCATCGAGACCCTCCTCGATGACGAGGCACCGTTGGCCAGCTACTACGAAGGCACCTGTGAAGGTAAGTTCCAAGTCTGCGCCCTAGACTGCGAAACCTACGACGCAGTCATGTGCGAGGCCGCCGTTCAGTAGAGTTCAACTGTCCGACGCTAACAAAGAACGCCAGGCGCACTAGGGGATGCTGTGAACTCGATAACACTCCTTTGGATAGCGCTCTTCGTGTTCGCCTATGGCCTCGTGTCGAAGCGTCTCGAGAAGACGATCGTCACGCCGCCCATGGTGTTCGTGGTGCTGGGTATGATCTTCGGGGGAGGCAGCCTGGCCGCGCTTGGCATGCGCGCCGATCAAGGTGTGATTCACTTCCTCGCAGAGCTGACGCTCGTCCTCGTGCTCTTCGGAGACGCCGCCCGGATCGATTTCCGTGTCCTGCGCACCGGGCTCGGGCTTCCCGCCCGGCTTCTCGGAATCGGTCTTCCACTCACGATCGCCGCCGGCGCGCTCTTCGCGAAGCTCTTGTTCCCAAGCCTCACTTGGCTCGAGTCGGCCACGCTGGGTGCGGTCCTTGCCCCCACCGATGCGGCGCTCGGCCAAGCCGTCGTCAGTGCGCCTTCGGTGCCGCTGCGAATTCGTCAGGCCCTGAATGTCGAGAGCGGACTCAACGACGGCATTGCACTGCCGGTTGTGTTGATCTTCGCGGCGCTCGCCAGCATGGCGGGAGCGGACGGTCGCAGCGCCTCCGAATGGGCCCAGTTCGCCGCGATGCAAGTGACCTTGGGCCCCTTAGCCGGTTTCGTCGTGGCCTGGTTCGGCGGCAAGCTGATCACTTGGTCGAACGACCGCGACTGGATGGACGGCAGCTTCGCCCGGCTCGCAGGCATCGCACTTGCGCTCTTGGCGTTTGCGGGCGCTGAGCTGATCGGCGGCAACGGATTCATCGCCGCGTTCGTCGCTGGCGCGACACTCGGCAACAGCCAGAGGGGCAAGTGCGAGTATCTCTACACCTTCCTCGAAGCTGAGGGCCAGCTCTTGACCCTGCTGGTGTTCCTTCTCTTAGGCCTGTCTCTTTCGTGGCCGGCACTCGCAGAAAGCGACGGCACCATGTGGATCTACGTCGTCTTGAGCTTGACGGTCGTGCGCATGGTTCCGGTTGCGATCTCCACGCTAGGAAGTGGCTTGCGGCCGCCCACCGTTCTCTTCTTGGGCTGGTTTGGCCCCCGAGGATTGGCCTCGCTTCTGTTCGCGATCCTGATCCTCGAAGAGGCCGGCCTCCCTCACGAACAGTTGGTCTTCAACGTCGTGATTCTCACCGTCCTCGGCAGTGTCTTCTTGCATGGCATGACCGCGGCACCCGGAGCGAAGTGGTACGGCGGCCTTGCTAAGAACGCAGCGCACTGCCCGCAGGAACACAAGACGGTCACGGCACATCCACTGCGCAAATGAAGCCGCGTGATTCCTCCTACCCAGTAAACTGACCGAGAAGCGGCGAATCTTCGGGTGCCTCGACGTTGAAGATGGCCGCGTCGGCAAACGCTTTCACGAACGCGGGGCGCTTCGAGATCCTCGAAAGGTACCCTCGGAAGATCTCGTCCCGGCAAAGCCCATAGCCTCTGGCCCAGATCACGTTGTGTCCGATGACGCAGTCCGCGGCGGTGAAGGCGTCGCCACAAATGAATGGGTGCCGCTCGAAGCGCTGGGCGAGCTGTGGTTCGATCTCTTTGGTGAACTTGTCGCGATAGCGCTGGATCGTACGCGGATCCTTGTCAGCATCGCGAAGCAGATGCTCATGGACTCGCACCTGCCACAGGACCATGTCCATCCACGACGCGCCGAAGTAGAGCATCTGCAAATGGTCGGCCCGCTCGAGTGATAGCGGTTCGGGCGCTGGCGCCAGCCCCTTCTCTGGAAATGCGTCAGCCAAGAACGTCACCATCGCGCCACTCTCGAGCATGTGCATCGATCGCCCGTCGGGCATCGTGACCTCCAACGTCGGCACGTTGTGATTCGGATTTTTGCGCGTGTACTCGGCGTCGTACTGGGCCCCCTCGTACACCGGCACGAGCTCGACCTCGAAGTCGTCGTCCACCACTTCATGCAACATCCATTTGACCCGCGCGCTCCGCGTGGCCGGGTAGTGATAGAGCTTGAACTTCGGAGTCGTCATCTGTCCCAGGATGAAGCAGAATCCGAGAGAAACAACAGGCGAAGCTTCCTAAGCCTTGACGCATCTCGATTCAGACAAAGGTTGCTCACCCCGATCAGGAAAGGAGCCGTCATGAACAACGTCGCTGCAGCAGTGCCCCAGATCCCACGCGAGGATTGGCAGGCGCATCCGCGGTTTCGAACGCAGGCCCTCCTGCTCGGTTCCCACGCCAACTTCCGTCGTGTGAGCCGCTACCTGATCGACCAAGCCGACCGCGAGCAGTTCGTCGGCCTGCACTCGCTCTTCGATCGCTGGATCGCGGCGATGCGCAGTCACGAAGCCTACGAAGAGCAGAAGCTCTACCCCTATCTCGAGTATCGCTGGGGGGTGTCCTTAGACGAAGCGCGCAGCGGACACCACGAGCTCCATGCCCGCGCCGACGAGGTCGTGGAAGCGTTTCGCTCACTGGCGCGCCCCGCCGATCCGGCGAGCTCTCCCGACAACACTAGCGACAACCCGCTATTCCGAGCGCTGCAAGCACACGACCACACCCTCAGCGAGCACTTGGACCTCGAAGAGGAGGCCGTCGTCCCGCTCTTGCTCGCCCTCGACCCGAAAGAGTTCCATCGCTACTACCGCAGCCCCCTCTCCGTGCTAATTCCCGCCGACGCTCGCTAGGAAAGCGAAAGGAAGCAAAAGTGGAAGCCACCGATATGTTGATGAAGGAGCATCGGCTCATCGAGCGCGCGCTCGACGCCATGGAAGCGTGGCTCTCAACGATTGAGGTCGAGCGCGAATCGAAGCACAAGGCTGAGCTGGCGCAGTTCGTCTCGTTCGTCCAAGGGTTTGCCGACGCGTATCATCACGCAAAAGAGGAAGACATCTTGTTCGTCGCGATGGGCGAGCATGGATTCCCGCGCCAATCGGGACCCATCGCCGTGATGCTGCACGAGCATGAGTTGGGTCGTTCCCTCGTCAACGCCCTTCAAGCGCTTGCCCACCAATCGGCGCCGTGGACCCAGCAAGACTGCGACACCATCGGGCAAACGGTGAGAGAGTTCGCCGCGCTGCTCCGCCAGCACATCCGGAAGGAAGACCAGGTCCTCTATCCAATGGCCGAGGCCCGACTTCCAGTGCCGGTCCAAGCCGAGATGCTGCGAAGCTTCCAAGCGTTCGAAGAAGAGCAAACCCGCAGCGGCGAGCACCAGCGCCTCCTCGCCCTAGCCGACACGCTGCTCAGCTAAAGCCCAATAGCCCCAGCTGAACCACCCAGTACACTTCGATCGCGATCTGCAAAACCAGAAGCGTCGCCCGTGCTGAGACCGCGATCTCGCTCGTCGAAATTAGATGCACCGTCGACTGTGCGACGCGCGCCACCAAGACCCAGCGCGCCAATGGATCGGTGATCGCCGAGTTGCCAGTGACGGCGGCAAGCAGGATCAACGAGGCGAACACGGGTAGGTTCTCGTAGCAGTTCGCGTGGGCTCGACAGAGCCGCTGCATGAACGCGGAGCCCTCTTCACCGTTTGGAAGGAATCCGTTCGCTGGGAACTTGCCTTGCAGAACGAGCAGAGTCCGAAACAACACAATCGAAGTCGCCAACAGCAGGAACCATGCGGCGTATCCGACTAGCGCAAGTATCGAGGGCCCCATCGTCATGTTCTCAGCTCCTTACCCGGGCATGGCTAGCGCGGCCCCGATCCACGGGTGGAATAGTAGATTTAGGGTGCGTTCGTCATCTAGAAAATCGCACCAGCTTCGCGATCAACTCCACATGCGGCGTCTGCGGCAACGTATCGTAAGCGCTCAGGCTCTCCAGCCGATAGCTCTCCGACAGCGCGGCGATGTCTTTCGCAAGGCCCGCAGGCCCACAGGCCATCACATGAATACGCGCCGGGCCCAGGCGCAGCAGCTCGCTGGTGACGGCAGCGCCTAGTCCCTTGCGAGGCGGGTTGGCGACCACCGCGTCTGGCGTATCCGACTGCCGCGCGAGGAAGTGTTCTGCCGTTTCCGGTTTGATGCCTAGGTTCCGCGCCGCTTCGGGATGCGATTCGCAGGGAAGGACCTCGGTGGCGATCGCACGGAGTCTTCGCGTCGTAGCGCCCGAACCCGCATAGAGATCCAACACCCGCGCGCCGCCGATGCTGTCCACCAAGTGATCGTACATCTGCTCGGCGACGTCGGGATTCGGCTGAAGAAACCCGAGTGGACCGACCATCGTGCCATTGACGTCGAGCGTCTGCCTCCCTCGAAGCGCCGTCGCGATCGCTCCGCG
>CAYZDM010000118.1:0-7708 GCA_964476875.1 uncultured Sandaracinaceae bacterium
CGCCTTGCGACTGTAGAGGCGTTCGATCGCGCGGCGCTCGGCCTTTTGTTGTTGAAGGCGGGGCTCCGATCTGCGGATATCCTGCAGGACCTGGGCGATCTCCTCGTTCTCGGTCTCGATGTCGGAGATGCTCGAGATGGCGACGAACATCGGAAGCACGAACAGGACGCCAAGAAATACGGCGGCCATCGCGCCCAGCAGTCGACGTTCGCGATCGCTCAGCGCCTCGACCCAGTTGCGCGCATTGTGCAGTGCATCTCCAAAAGCCACGTTACTTCTCCTTCCCCGAGCCTGAGGGTGCGTCCTCGCACCTGATCTTGACGACCAGCTTGTAGTCCTTTCGGTCTCCCACCGCGGTGGAGATCGACCCCTTTTCGACGTCGGCAAAGCAACGATGGGCCTGTAGCCCGTCCACGAGGCGGTCCCGCTCTGCGATGGAACCGACAGTGCCCTGGATCTCGAAGCGTCCGTTGTCGCCTTCGTCGTCAATCTCGATCAAAAGCCGGCGTGTGTCGTGCTGAATATCCACGGGGATACTCGCCGAGATCGCCTCGAGCACATCGTAGGCGTCGAAGCGCGGAAGGGGGTCGTCGATGCGAGGCCCAGCGGCGAGCAATTCACGCGCGTGCAGTGCACTGTGTGCCTCCTCGACGAGCAAGTCGCCGCTCACCTCCGCGAGTGTCGCGGTGAGCCCCTCGTGCTCCGCTCGGGCGACGCGGTAGCGGGCCATCAATGACACCCCGAACGAGAGAACCACCGCTGCGAAGCAAACGGCGATGAGGCGCAGGTGTTTGCGAATCTGACTCGCGGCGGCCCTTGATGCGAACTCGCCCTGTCGAAGATCGAGTAGCTTGCCGCGGGAGATCGCGCGGGCGGCGAGGGCGGCAGCCTTGGTGAACTTCGGACGCATCTCGTCGTCGGCGCCCGACGCGTGCGGAAGTGGAGCCACACCGCATTCCACTCCGAGTTGCTCCTTGAGCCATTGGCGCGCGCTCTCCATGGGGGCGGTTTCGCCGGCGAGCAAGATCAGAGACGGCGCTTCAGGGCGCTGAGATCTATAGCTAGCGAACGTGCGTTGGAGCGACGCCCCAAGCTCACCGCGGCGCCCGGACTCGACGAAATCCATGCCACCGGAGACTGTTCTCGCGAAGGTGCACCTGCCGTTGGTGAGTACCGCGAAGTCGGTGTTTGCAGGGCCCACGTCGATGACGAGGACGGTCTTGTCGTGCAGTGATTCTCCGAGCAGAGCGCCGAGCCCATCGAATACCGCGGCGCCGACCGCGAGTTCCCGTGGGTCGACCCCTGCGGCCTGGAGTTCTCGAAGGCGTTCTGCGACCCGATCCCGAGGCGCAGCAACCGCCATCAGGTGAATCGTCGTCTCGTCCCTTCCCACCACTTGGTAGTCGATGACAGCATCCTCGACGTCGAATGGGAGCACGGTGCCGAGTTCACCAGGCAGGACCTCGGACACCTTCTTTTCGACGCCTGCGGGCAAGTCGATCAGCCTCAGCGAGGCGCCTTCTCCACCGAGGGATGCGATGATGCGGTCGGGCGCTCGGCTACCTTGGCTCACCACCTCTGCGATCGCTGAACCCAACAGGCCGACCTCCGATTCGGATTCGGGGGAGTAGGGAAGGGGCGCTTCGGCATACCGTTCCATCTCGGATCCGCGCAAGGTCGTCCTCAAGAACGCGCCGCGAACCACTCGGGGTGTCACTTCTAATCCCAGAACCAAAGACATTTCAATTCACCCGGTAGTAATGGAAGACGCCCAAGCCAGGCATCCGTCCAGTGTTGGGCGGTGGCGGGACCCACCGCGTATGAAAGTTGACGACAGATTCGATTCGAACCTGCGAGCGACCCACCAGCCCGATGGCTTGGATGGTGAAGATCTGGGCAGAGGTCGCGAACGAGCGAGCGAGCGGCTTGCGCTGATCCGTGGGGATCTCGATGGGGATGAACATGATCTCACTGTCCTCGCCCAAGAAGTCTGTAACCAACGCGTAGAGGCCTTTGTTGCTTCCCTTGCCTTCGACAAAATCGAGCAAGTCCGTCGGTTGGCTGAACAGCGGGATCGGAAGTAACGACTGAATCGTACTGAGAATCTGCGTGAACTTCTGGCTTTCCTCCGGATCGCTGCAGATGGTGACCTCTGGGACGAACGCGCAAATCCTGCCTAGAAGCACCTGTGGAGTCGCTTCGTTGATGTTGATGAGCCCGGAGGCGTAGATCGTCATGATACGGGAGGCCGGGTCGTTTGGAATGGGCTCGACGAACGTGGCCCAGAAATCATCGGTGAAGCCACGCACCAGACGGAGTTCCTGGATCGAGTCGAAGGGTGCATTCTTGTTTCGATAGGGGCTGTCGCCCAGTTGGTAGAGCGAATCGTCCTCCGCGCCGGTACCCCCCGTTCGGGTCGCACCAGCCCCGGGGTCGAAGTCGGTTCGCTGGATATCATTGTCCCACCAGTCGATGACGGCCGTGACAAGATCGATGCGTGTGGTGAGTGTGCCGGTTTCGTCTTCTTTACTGAACAGGGCGTCGTAGGGGCTCTCGGGGAGGTACCCGCCGGTTAGCGAGAATAGTTGGGTCGCGACGCTGTTGCGTGCCCGCTCACCGTCCAGAAACAGAGGGTCATTGACGTTGATCTTCCCGTTCTCGCTGATCGCGACGACCTCGCATTCGCCTGGTAGGTTGTCGAAGCCCGTGGTGTCTCCGAAATCCATGCCCAGCTGCATCAGGGTATCCTGCCGATCCGCCGGCGTGCAGAAGGGCGCCAAGAGATCGTTGACGAAGTTCCACACCGGCAGCTGAGGTGCCGCTCGGCCGGTGGCGGCCCGGTAGAGTGGATCCACGAAGCGCCTCACGTCCGGTTCTTTCGCGATCAGCAGGCGCGTTAGGTTCGTCGCGCTCTTGGCCATGTACTCCGCCTGCAAGGCGTCGCGCTGCGAAGTGGACACCGCGAAGGCGGTGCCCGTCGTCTCGTGCATGTCGGCTAGCATCACGGCGAGGATTGCCACTGTCGTGATCGCCAAGATCAAGGCGACGCCCTCCTGGGAGCCCTTTCGGCCTGATCTCGTGGTGGTGTGGCTCATGGGTTGTAGTTCGCGTGGTTGAGGGCGTACGTCAGCGGAATCGTGACGCGCGTGCCAAAGGCTTGCGTCTCACCCCGGCGGCGAGGGTGTTTGACCGCGAGCCGGATTCTCACCTGTGTAGGGAGTCGGTTGGGCTGCGCCAGCATGTCTTCGGTGTTCCAGGTCTGAACCCAATCCGATAGAAGCGGATCAAAGTACTCGACATTGAACTCCTCGACGTTCTCGACGAGGATCTGTGACTTTCCGCCGCGTCTCGGGTCATCATCGATTCGATTCTGCTCGCGTCGTGCGAGGACCATCGTGCCGGGGTCATCGGGGTGTTCCGTGACGAAATAGCTGATCTCGTTCTGGTCCGACTCTCGCGCATTTCGGTAGAGTCGCCGGTGCGAGAACGAGGTGAAATCGATTCTGTCGTCTTTGCCGTTGTCTTTTCCGATGAACGCGGTGTCGACCACGCGGAGGTCGAGCGAAGGGTTCACGTGGGTAGACACGAAGGCCATCGATAGCTCTCGTACCATTCGTTCGAGTGCCATGTGCACCACGCGTGAATGGTTGACGTCTCCTTCGATCCTCGCCTTGTTGAGCGCGGTCTGAGAGAACCCGCTGTAAATCATGGTCCCCACCAGCGCGAGAACCGACACAGCGAGCATGATCTCGAGGAGTGTGAAGCCGCGTTTCATTCGGTCTCCTCCACGACGGTTTCTTCCGCCCTTGCCGGCTGGTCGGACACCAAGTACTGAATGACGTCGAAGCCCCGGTCCTTCGGCCCCTCTTTCCATCGCACCGATACGGTCGCCCTACGAACCTGCTCCTCGAGGAACGGTTTCAGGATCGGATATCCCAGTTCCAATGCGAGGCTCGCGAGGCCACTCGTGTCTCCCCCAAGAACTTGCGACGTGACACCTTCTCCACTGTTGACGTCGTCGTAGACCTCCGTGAGGCGCTCGTTTGCGCCGTCATTGTTGCTCAGCCCGTCGTCGTCGCCTTGAGCGCCGAGGTCAGGGAGGATCACGCGCTCGATGATCCACTCGCATTCGAACCCTTCGACCGGAGCGTGCTCGCAGCAGCCGTCGGTGTCGTTCTTGTCGATCGCCGGTAGGCCCTCGATCGCGACGATTTCCTCGATCTCGCCCATCTTGCATCGCGCGAGCGTGGAGGCGATGTTCTGTCGACGCGCTCGCGCCGCCACGTTCGAAGCGCCCACCTCGCTCGAAAAGATCGCGGTCAAAGAGAGGCCGAGGATCGCCACCGCGATCATGACTTCCAGCAGGGTGAAGCCGCGTTCGGTCATATGTTGTCCTCGACATCCCCCTCGTCGTCGAGCTCGTCCAGTGGCTCGAAGGCGAAGTTGTGAATCTTGGCGTTCCCAGTGAGGGGATGTATCTCTACGCTGTAGACGGTCTCGCTCGAGTCGCTCAGCTGGACGACCGAGTGCTCGGTGTAGCCGCCAGGGAAGAAGTAGAGCGACCCCTCACCATCGGTACGTTTGTCGGTCTCATGTGGACTGATCAAGGCGTGAATCGTTATTCCGTCACCCACCGGTTGCGCGGTGTATCGCTTGAGCACCTTGCCACTCTGGTTCGTAATCGGTTGGAACGGCGATCGCGGCTTCGCCACCTCCAGAGGCTGCGCTAGCCGGGCCCGCGCAAGGTCCCACGGATCGATGGCTTGGCCGGGGCTGTCCTCGAGTTGTTCCTCGTTGGCGAGCGTTACCGGTGTCGCGGTTTCCTCGACAGCCATCGTGTTCTTCTCGAAATCGAACCGAAGGCGAGTCGTCGTGCCCTGGGTGAGAGAGCGATTGTATGCAAAGCGTGCGGCGCTCGTTACCTTGAACGCGGACGACCGAAGTCGAGTTCGTGTGACCGCGCCCAGTCCGAACGTCGCTCCCGTGACCACGACCGCGATGATCGCGACCACCAGAATCACTTCAATGAGAGTGAAACCGCCGGTGCTTCGGTGTGGGGCGCGTCGGAACATGGCTTATTAGAGATCGTCTTCCGTGTTGAACTCGAGGTCCGGTCCGGCGGAGAATACGCCGATGTCACCATCCTCGCAGGTGATCTGGAATGGGGTATCCCAAGCGTCGGCCGTCCGACGACTGCCATCGAGATAGCGCTCACTTACGAGGTCCTCGACGGTCGGGCACCCCCGCGGGTTGTCCGCGACGTAGAGCATGACGGCAGAGCGAAGACCCTGAGCGTCGGTCTTGGTGGTCTTTACTCGCGCCTTCTCGAGCTGCGGCAGCAGGGCTACGGCGACGCCTCCAGCGATCATCGCGAAGATTGTTATCACGATCATGATCTCGATGAGCGTCATCGCCTCCTGGCGCTTTCGGCGTTGGGCGAGTTGCTGTCGTAGGTGTGTCTCAGTGGTGTTGGGCATGGAGCCTCCCGTTCGCTTCATTGAATGTTGTCGTCCTTTGCAAGCGAGCCGCTCGGGCCCGCAGAAATTACTTCGGCTTCCTCTTCGAAATGGCCGGGACATCGGATCGAGAGGGGGCGACCCCAGCCGTCCTTCGGCATCGAATGAAGATAGTGCTTCTGAGAGAGAGGAGGGTGAAGCAGCTCCGAATCCGAGGTCGGGCATCGCCCCACGTCGGAACGGAAACGTGCGAGGGCTTGCTTTACCTGAGCGATTGCTACTCGGGTGTCGCGCACCTGAACTCGATGCCGCGCGTATCGTGTGAAGCCCGTCACGACCGCCGTGAACAACACCAGGCCCAACAGGGCCTGCCATCGGGTGTTCCTCAGCGCGCTGCGCCAGCGACCACCTCGACGCTCCCATGGAAGCGAGACTCGTTCTCTTTGTTTCCGTCGAGCCACAGGCATCCCTCATTGAATCATCTCGTTGAGTTGGAGAAGCGGCATGAGAATTGCGAACGCGATACCGCCAACGACCGCGCCCATCACCACGATCAACAACGGCTCGAGGATTGATGTGACTACCCCGACGCGGACCTCGACCTGTTGATCGTAGGCGTCTGCTACGTGAATGAGCATCTCCTCGAGTTGCCCCGTGCGCTCTCCGACGGCGATCATGTGGGTGACGATCGGAGGGAACCGGCCCGCCTCTCGGAGCGGTTTGGCGATTCCTTCGCCCTCACGAACGCTCGCACGCGCATTTTCGACCACTCGCATGAGCTCCGTGTTGCCGAGCACGTTGCGCGTGATGTCCATCGCGGTGAGCACAGGGACGCCGCTCGAGAGCAACGTCGCGAGTGTGCGAGCAAAGCGAGACACCGCGACCATGGTGAGAAGGGGCCCCAGCAAGGGCACCTCGAGCACGAAGAGATCCCACTTCCTTCGGCCCTCCTCCGTGGACTTCCAGCGTCGAAACCAATAGATGGCACCACCCATGAGCGCGGCGATCAACCACCAATAGCTGCTGAAAATGTCGCTGACCCAAATCAGCAGGCTAGTGTACCAGGGAAGGGTTTGGTTGAAGTTTTCGAAGATCGCGGTGACCTTCGGCACGACGACCGACATCATCAGGAAGAGAATGAGAACGACAACCACAGCCATGACAACGGGATACGCCATGGCGCCGCGGACCTTGCTTTGAAGCCTGGTCTGATCGTCCAGAAACTCAGCGAGTCGCCCCAGGACTTCTTCGAGCGTGCCGGACGCTTCACCGGCCGCCACCATGTTGACGTAGAGTGTCAGAAAGATCTTGGGGTGCGCCTTGAGCGCGTCTGCCAACGTGCTGCCCTCGTTGACCTGGTTCCGGGTATCGGTGAATGCGGATTTCAGCTCGGGTTGCTCGAGTTGCTCGATCAACGCACTGAGGGCCTCGACCAGCGGGACCCCCGAGCGAAGCAAGACCGAGAGCTGTCGCGTCGCGACGGCGACGTCCATTGGCGAGACACGTCTAAATAGACGCCCGAAATCGATGTCACGAGACGCTTTTCTTGCCGCCTCCGACTGCTCGAGAATCTCGGTGGCTAGGACGCCATCCCGCTTGAGCACTGTGCGAAGCGCCTTGGCGCTATCAGCCTCTCGGTTGCCCTTGACGGCCCTTCCTCGCGCGTCGATTCCCTTGTATGCGTAGACCCCCATGACTTACAACTCGGAGGCTTGGGTCGCCGCGAGAACTTCTTCGACGCTGGTGATGCCGGCCACCACTTGGCGTGCGCCGTCCTCACGCAGGAGTCGCATTCCTTGCTGCTGGGCGACTCGTTGGATGGTCTTGGCATCGCTATTGTTCAGGATCTCCCGTCGCAATGGCTCGTCGACAATCATGAGCTCGAAGATCCCTATTCGGCCGCGGTAGCCTGTGTTGCCGCACTCCTCGCATCCAGCATGGTGGTAGAAGGTAAGGTCGCCAGACGCGGCGCCGGCGGGGTCAGGCAACTTCGCTGGGTTCACGCCGCCGAGCACGGTCGTCGCCGCGAGCTTTCGAAGCTCAGCGAGCTTCTCCTGGGCGATGGCCGCGTCGATACCGAGCTCGCGTAGATCCTGCGCGGTCGGCGTGTACGGCGTCTTGCAATGGTCACAGAGTTGCCGAACCAGGCGCTGTGCCAAGACCGCGAGGACGGACGAAGAGATTTGGTAAGCCTTAACGTCCATATCGACCAAACGCGTGATGGCGCTCGGTGCGTCGTTCGTGTGCAAGGT
>CAYZDM010000119.1:0-7666 GCA_964476875.1 uncultured Sandaracinaceae bacterium
CGGATACGGCGGGAGCACGGGCGCGTCGTCATTCTCGCTGCCCACTCGATGCCGTCCACGGGGCGTCGGAACATGGGCGGAAGAGAAGTGCGTCGCGCCGACATCGTACCAGGGACACGCGGGCGCTCTACGGCCGATGGTCGTATCATCGATCTCGTCGACTCTCACTTTCGCGACGCTGGGCTGAGCGTCAAACACGATGACCCGTATCGGGGAGGGTGGACGACCTCGAACTACGGCTCGCCCAAGCGAGGTCAACACGCGATTCAGATCGAGCTCAACCGAGCCCTCTACGTCGACGAGCAGACGAGCGAGATCAAGAAACCCGACTTCGCGCAGCTACAAACCGTGCTCGATCAATTGATCGGCAAGCTCGGCCGCTTAGTGACGGATTCGGCTCAGTTCGCGATCGGCTGATCGACGACGCCTGATTCGGTGGAACGAACCTCTAGGCGGTAGCGGCTGTTCGCGGTCTGCAAGTAGTAGGTGTCCAGTCCGTCTTCCCCGCACAACTGGAGAACTCGTTTGACCGGAGTCGTGACGTACTCATGAAGCCCGTCGGCGAACTCGATGACGACCACAGAGCCCTTGCGTGGCGGCCGCAAAAGACGCCCGACGACAGCTCGACCCGACTTACGGCCAACTTTGCGAAGGACGACTTCCACGCCCCGAAGCTAGCATAATTGAGTCCTCCGGCAAAGCAGACGCGGAAAAATCCAGCCTTTTTGTGTCTTCGCAGCCCTTGCGCGGCTGGCGAACTCGCTGCCGCTACAGCCGCGGCGAGGAGGCGGCCACACGTGGCAGAATGCCGCGTCGATTCGGCCGAGCGGCGCGATTTCCCCCGCGTTTTCGGTCGTGCCCCTCTAGGCACAGATACTGCAACGGCATCCCACCATGGCGAGCATTGTCACTGCAACGGCCCTGGACCGATACCGCGCCTCACTCAAGCGGGTCGTGATTCTGAATGCAGAAACCGAGCGTGAGCTCGCGCAGAGTTGGAAGGACGGCAACGAATCAGCCGGTGCGCGTTTGATCGAGTCGAGCTTGCCGTTCGTCATTTCGATTGCCCGTGAGTATCGGCGCTGGGGTGTTCCGTTGGAGGATCTCGTTCAGCAGGGCAATCTCGGACTACTAAAGGCGGCTGCGAAGTTCGACCCCGAGAGGAAGTGTCGACTGATAACCTACGCAGCGTATTGGATTCGCGCAGAGATTCGCGACTACGTGGTTCGCTCCTACCGAATCGTCCGGCTCGGGACGACACGCACCGAGCGTCGTGCGATGCGGGCGTTCCGCCGCAAGGCATTTGAATCTCCTCAGGCGCTTGCCGAGGAGAGTGGAATGCCGCTGACGCGTGCGCAGCAGCTCTGGCCCTTGTTGGCGCGCGGCGATCTCTCCCTGGACGCAAGTGTCTCCGATGCGCCCACCGCGATGGAGCGCATGAGTTACAAGCAACCGACGCCCGAAGAGACAGTCGCTCGCTCCGAATCGGTGCGCCACGTCCGACTCGCCCTGCGGTCGGCGATGGAGAGTTTGACCGCTCGCGAGCAGCGAATCATCGAGGCACGCATCCTTTCAGAGGAGCCGTGCACCCTCCAGGCGCTCGGGCATGAGATGGGGGTTAGCAAGGAGCGGGTGCGCCAACTCGAGGTAAGAGCACGCCAGAAGCTCCGTGACCGTCTTGGGCATCTTCGGCCCGCCGCCTGAGCCCGTCCGCGCATCTCGCTTGACTCCGCGGGGCATCAGAAGCAATTTGCCGCCTCAGATGCGTCGCGGCCTCGTCCCAACTTGCTTTCTTGTCGTGTTCGCGGCGAGCGCCCTTGTCGGCGTCTCCGGCTGCAAACGCGATCTCGGCGAGTGCAACCTCGACGGCCAAACCGAAGACGGACGCCCCATCGACGGCCCGGCGGCGTTCGACATCGCGTATCGCAGCACGGACGGGCTACCGATGTACGAGGGCCAGGCCCTCGTACAATCGACGTGCGGCAACGGTCAGTTTTGTCATTCGCCAGCGGCCGAGGGCGCCGATCGCATCGGTGTGCCCGCCGGACTGAACTTCGACGTGGCGCTGGCGTGCACCGATGCATCGCAGGACCCGACCTGCACGCAACCAATCGCGAGCTGTGATGGCGGGCAGACGAACACACCGTATTGCGATCGCCTCACCGGCCTCCACAACAACCAGAACCAGGTCAACAACTGGGCCGACGGGATGATTCAGGAGATTCGCGCGGGTGCGATGCCGCCTGGCGAAGCCGGGACAAGCGTCCGCGATCCCATTCCATGGGTCAGCAAATCCGATGGCAACTTTCTTCCGTCCATCGAGTCGAGCGAGGGACAGGATATCGTTCGCAACTGGCTCGCGTGCCAGGCGCCAGTCATCGCGCGCACCGAGCTTCCACCATCCGAGAACCTCGAGTTGACGGAATGCGCATCGGTGGACGCCGAGACTTGCATCTACAACGGGCCACAGGGCGATCTTCCGGACGCCAACTGGAACGACATCTACTGGAGCGTGATGTTCACCCGCTGCGTCATTTGTCACGGCCCGGCGAACAACAACGTCGACCAAAATCCCGACAACCCTCTTGACGGACAGATTCCAGGAGGGGCGAGCGCGGACGCGCTGGCCGCGCTGAATTTGACCGGCACGAACGTGATGGACACCACCGACTGGGCCATAGAGTCTTACCCTGCGGTCGTCGGCGCCCTGGCTGCCAACCCGGGGTTGTGCGCGGGCCAAGGCACCCTCGTGGTTCCCTCGGATTCAGCCAACTCGATCTTTCTCCAAAAGGTGCGCGGGGAGCAGACCTGCGGAACAGAGATGCCCCCGGGGCAGATTCTCGGCGAACCGATCCTTCAAGTCATTGAAGAGTGGATCGACCTGGGAGCGCCAGAGAACTAGTGGCGCGCGCGTGTCTCGCCGCGTTGATCCTGTTGTCCTCGACCGCGACCGGTTGCAAGACCGCTCCCGCGTGCCCGGTTCAAGCACGGACGGACGCTGCCAAGGCGCTCGATGAGCACGGCGCCCGGCAGTCGGACTGGCGGTCGCTCAAGGCGGAAGCTCGCGTGACACAATGGGGCAGCAATGGACGCATCCGCGGGACGGTGTTGATGTTCCTCGAGCGACCAAACCGCGTCCGCTTCGACGTCATGACGCAGGTGGGGCCCGCCGCGGTGCTGACCAGCGACGGCGAAAGCTTTCAGCTCAGTGATTTGCGCGAAGGCACATTTCTGCACGGCCCGACCTGCCCGGCAAATATCGCACGACTTCTGGGGATCTCCGTAGACGCAGAGGATGTTCTTCGGCTCCTCACGGGGGACACGCCAATGATCGAAGCTGCCGACCGGGCAATGGAGTGCCGCGATGGGCGCTACGTCGTTACGCTCGTCGGCCTCGACGGGGCCACTCAAGAGATCGCGTTCTCGGTCGATGACGCCGATCTAGACAAGCCCCCCGAGGCCCAGCGTTTGACTCTCCGGCGTTCTATCGAACGCGCGCCCGATGGAGCCAAGCGATGGGAGGCGACCTATGACGACTACATCGATGTGGAGGGGCAGTCGTTTCCCACCAATGTGCGATTCGTCGACGAAGTCAGCGGCGCCGACACCACCATCCGAGTCAAATCGCTCTCGTTGAATCCGGTGGTTCCGGAGGGGGCGTTCAAGCAAGCGCCGAACCCCGGAATGTCGATCGAGTTCGCCTCGTGCTCATGAAAGGCAGAGCATGACCCGACCGATGCTAAGGTAGCGACGCATGACCGAATCGCTGCTCAGTCTGCGCCACCTGGTGACGGCGTTCGAGACCGACGAGGGCTATTTGAGGGCCGTCGACGACGTTTCGTTCGACGTCCTGCCTGGCCGCACCCTGGGCATCGTCGGGGAGAGCGGCTGCGGCAAGAGCGTGACTTCGCTGTCGATCATGGGCCTCATTCCAAGTCCCCCTGGCTTCATCGAAGGTGGGGAGGCGCTGTTCGAGGGTCGCGACCTGTTCCAGCTACCCGAAGCGGAGATGCGAAGGCTGCGAGGGAACGAGATTTCCATGATCTTTCAGGAGCCAATGACATCGCTCAACCCGGTGTACACGGTCGGCTCACAGATCGTGGAGGCGATTCGGATCCACCGGAGCATGAGCCGGCGGGCAGCCAAGCAACGGGCGATCGAGTTGTTAGATTTGGTAGGCATCGCCGCGCCCGCGGAACGGATTGACTCGTACCCGCACACGCTTTCCGGTGGCATGCGCCAGCGCGTCATGATCGCCATGGCGCTCGCATGCGAGCCGAAGCTCTTGATTGCCGACGAGCCCACCACCGCACTCGACGTCACGATTCAGGCACAGATCCTAGACCTGCTCCGCTCGCTGCAAGAGGAACTCGGCATGAGCATCATCTTCATCAGCCACGACCTCGGTGTAATGGCCGAGTTCGCGCACGAGATCGCAGTCATGTACGCCGGGAAGATCGTCGAACGAGCAGAGACCAACGTCCTGTTCCAGAGTCCGTGCCATCCTTATACGCGGGGACTCTTGCGGAGTCTGCCGAGCGCGCGCAACCGAGGCGAACGCCTGCCAACCATTCCTGGAATCGTCCCCGATCTCCGCACCCTACCGACCGGCTGCCGCTTTCAAGATCGCTGCGAGCTGGCCACCGACAGCTGCCGCGCCGAAGAACCGGTGTTGCAACAGCTCAATCGAACCGAGGTGTCGTGCTTCCATGCAGAGGCATCCACATGACCGAGCAGCCCATCGTCCGCGCAGAGTCGCTGCGGAAGTCGTTTCGGGGACCCTCTCGGGGCATTGGGCGTGGCCACGCAGAGTTGCGTGCGGTCGACGGCGTCACCCTAGACGTCATGCCCGGAGAGACCTTGGGCCTGGTAGGCGAGTCCGGGTGCGGCAAGAGCACACTGGGGCGCTTGCTGTTGCGATTGCAGGAGCCAACGAGCGGGCGCATCTACTTCGAAGGGCAAGACATCACGAACCTTTCGCAGTCTGCATTGCGACCGTTCCGCAGCCAGATGCAGATCATCTTTCAAGATCCGTACAGCTCTTTGAACCCTCGCATGACGGTCCAGTCCGCGTTGTCCGAGGCGCTTCGCGTGCACCAGATGGTCAGCTCTTCGTCAGAGGAGCAGGAGCGCATTGCATCCTTGCTCGAGCGAGTGGGTTTGCGACCCGAATACATGCGCAGGTACCCCCACGAGTTCTCCGGCGGGCAGCGTCAACGCATCGGCATCGCTCGGGCTCTCGCGGTTTCGCCGCGCTTCATCGTGGCTGACGAACCGGTGAGCGCGCTCGACGTCTCGATTCAGGCTCAGATCGTGAACCTCTTGAGTGACCTTCAGGAGGAGTTTGGACTGAGCTATCTGTTCATCGCGCACAACCTTCACGTGGTCGAACACGTCAGCCGACGCGTCGCCGTCATGTACCTGGGCCGCGTCGTGGAACTCGCCACGTCCGAGCAGATCTACAGCCGGCCTCGTCATCCCTACACCGAAGCGCTTCTCAGCGCCGCGCCGGAGCCCGACCCAACCGCTTCGAAACGGCGCTTGATCTTGGAAGGGGACGTACCGAGCCCTCTCGATCCACCGACTGGCTGTACGTTTCACCCCCGCTGCCCAATTGCCGAGAAAGGCCTGTGCGATCGGGAGGTTCCGGGGCTTCGGACGCTAGAGTCGGGACACGAGGTGGCTTGCCACCTCGCCCAATAGCGGTTGCCGGCCTCGGTCCGGGTGGGCTAACTATGCTCGATGGCGGAACCGACCGATGAGCTAGGGGTCGACCGATACCATCGGAGTTTCTCCGCTGGTACGACGCTCTACTACGCCGGCGCGCCCGCGACCGAACTCTACCTGATCAGTTCCGGTAGGGTGCAGCTCCTCAAGCGCGCGAGAGGGCTGGAGCGAAGCATTGGACTGTACGGGGCCGAGGAGATCGTCGGCGAGGAGGCGCTTCTGCCCGGCGCCCATCGCTCCGCCAGCGCTCGAGCGATCGAACCCGTCACCGCATTGGTTATCGAAAGCGACACATTCCGCATGCTCGTCCAGCGCCGTCCGGCTCTCGGGGAGAGCGTCATGCAGCAGCTTGCGCGGCGTCTTCAGCGTGCTGCCGAGCAGATCGAGAATTTCTTGCTTCCCGATCCAACGATTCGGGTCCTGAACACCCTCCTTCACGCCTTCGACCAGGCCGCCCCCGGGCCCCTCGAGCTCTCGCCTCTCGAATTATCCACTCGAACTGCATTGGAGCTCGATCAGGTCAAAGCGGTGGTGGGGCAGTTGAAGGAGCGGGGCTATCTGTCGGTAGGTGATCAGACGATCACCATTCGTGAGGTGGACGCGCTGCGCCACCTGAGCGATCTGCTCGCCTTGAAGGAAGACGTGCGTCACGGGCTGAGCTGTCGGTAATCCGACACCCCTTCTTGACCGGGGTCGTCCCACTCAGTAGACATCGTACGTGCTTCGAATGTGGGGATTGGTTTGGCTGGCGATGTGCCTGGTCATCGGCTGTGCGACGACCTCCGGTTCGACGACGCCGGACGGCGAGCGCTCCGAGCGGGAGTTCAAGCTCGCGGCCGCGCTTCGGAGCGAGGGCCAGACGGCCAGTGCCATTGAACATCTACACATCGCGCTGGATTTGAACTCCAACAATGCCGAAGCCCACCTGCTGCTCGGGTTCATCCAGATGGAGCGACGCGATTACGAGAAAGCCGAGAACGATCTCAGCACGGCGATCAAGCTTCTCGAGAAACAGAAGAGCGGAGGGTCGACGCTCGCGGAGGCTCGCAACATCTATGGGCTGTGCCTGATGCAGCTGGAACGGTACGACGATGCCGCGGTCGTGCTCCGGCAGTCCGCGACGGATGAACTGAACGCCGCACCACATCTAGCGTGGGGCAATCTTGCCTTGGCACAGTTCGAACTGGGTGAATATCAAGAGGTAGTGAAGTCCACGATGGAGGCGACGCGCCTACAGCCTCGCTTTTGCGTCGGGTACTACACCATGGGTCGAGCTCTCTTCCGGCTCCAACACCTCAAAGAGGCCGAACACGCGCTCGAAAGCGCCCTCAGCGCGGACCCTGCGTGCGGCACCAGCGTGGAGCTTCAGGGTGCGTGGCGCCTGCGCGGAGAGGTCCGCGCGCGCCTCGGTCATCGTCGAGATGCCGTCGCCGACTTGGAACAGTGTGTGGAGCTCGACCCCTTCTCCAACGACGGGCGCATGTGTCAGTCCCTTCTCGAGGCTTCCCGATGATGCGTGACTCGATTGGCGACTACCTGAAGGCGGAGCGAGAGACGCGTCGACTTTCGATCGAAGAAGTCTCGAGCACAACACGCATACCTCGGAGGACACTCGAGTCACTCGAGCACGATCGTTTCGAAGACCTGCCGAGCGGGGTGTTCGTCCGTGGCTTCATCAAGGCCTACGCATCGGCCGTCGATATAGATGCCGATGAGGTCCTTGCTCGATTCGACGAACAGCGTCCACAAGCCGTATCCCCGGCGCCGCTCGCAACGGTTCAGAGTCGGCGCAAGTATGGGGCGCTTTTGCTCGCGATTACGATGGCCGCGCTTTTCGCGATCATCGTCGCTACCTTTGCCCTCGTGCGGCGTGCGCCTGCACAGGACGATCCGATTGAGCTATCCTCCCTGGTGCCGTGCCAAGTCGAAGCCGACAAAG
>CAYZDM010000120.1:0-7665 GCA_964476875.1 uncultured Sandaracinaceae bacterium
AATCCAAGGAAGATAGGGTAGTCTTCGCGTTCGAGTTGATCGAGTTTGCACGGAGCCTGTAATGAGCCGTTGGGCGCTGATTCCAATCAAGGGGTTCGACCGAGGGAAATCTCGGCTCTCCGAAGTGTTGGCTCCGCTCGAGCGCGCGCAGCTTGCCCGCGACCTCTTCGAGCACGTCGTGAGGGTGCTTCGCGCGTCCCCTGCAATCGACGAGATCGCCGTCGTTAGCGACTCTGACGAGGCCCGCAGGCATGCGGAGAGCCTCGGCGTGCTCGCTCTGGCCGACGTCGACCATAGCCAAGGCCTTGCGGATGTCGTCGACGGCGCGCTCCAGGAGTTGGAAGCTCGGGGCGCGACGAGCGCGATGATCTGCATGAGCGATCTGCCCAACCTGACCGTGCACGACATCGCTAGCGTATCGCGTCAGCTCGAAGATAGTGACGTCGTGCTCGTTCCGGATCTATTGCAGCAGGGCACCAACGTGATTGCGGTAAAGCCAGCAGCCGGCCTTCCGAGCTGCCTCGGCCATAAAGACAGTCTTCAGCTTCACCATGCGCGGGCACGTGAACTCGGTCTCACCGTAAGCATCCAACTCAGCAGCGGCATAGCGTTCGACGTCGATCAACCTCATGACCTCGAACGCCTTCGGCGGGGCTAGTTACGCGCGGCAAACCGATCCAGCACCACGCCCAAGATCCAAGTCGACACACGCCGTGGCACCAATCTCATCGTGAAGACCATCGCTTTGTTCAGGAATCCAGGGACCACTGTTACCCGGCGACCGAGCGCACGAAGGCTCGTAGTCACCACAGACGTCGGGGTTGCGAACATCAGGCGCGCGAGCGGTCCGAAATTCCGTGTGTCGAGCCCGGCGACGCTCTGAAACTCGGTGAGTGTCCCTCCAGGACACAATGCCTGGACATCGACCCCGTAGGGACGGAGCTCTTGGGCCAATCCTTCGGCGAACACGAGATCAAAGGCTTTGGTAGCGTTGTAGTTCGCCATACCGCGCGAAGCGCAGAACCCATTCACCGAAGACACGAATATCACGCCGCCGCGGCCGCGCTCACGCATGCCCTGTGCGATCTCGTGTGTCAGGAGCATCGATGCGCGACAGTTCACGTGGAGCATCGACTCTTGGACGGTCGGGTCCATGTCGAGGAAAGGGCCGCTCGACCCGTAGCCCGCGCAATTGATCAAGAGTCCAACCTCAATGTCTCGAAGGACAGGCTGCAGAGTCTCGACGAGGTCGCGCGAGGCAAGGTCTGCGGGGGCGACACGAGCCTCAACTCGATACATGTCCTCGATCGTCGAGGCCAGTGACTCTAGACGATCGCGACGCCGCGCTACTAGGACGACATTGATGCCGCATTCTGCGACTCGGCGCGCGAACTCCGCACCAATCCCCGCCGAGGCGCCGGTAATCACGGCCCAAGGTCCGTATCGATCTGCGAGCTTGCTCATGGCCGAGTACCGTACCACGCGGTCGTCCCGCACACAGCCGCAAGCACGGAAAACGCGGCCGGACCGCCGCTAGCTGACCACGCGCAGGCCACGCGGCTCGTAGTGGAATCTCGAGTCTCGCGTCAGCATCTCGTATGAACCAAACACCTCATCCGGATCCTGAATCGCGTCGAGCGCCTCGGTCGGGTCCTGATCGGATGTACCGCCGAACTCGCGGACGACGCCGTACTCGGTGTTGCGTTCTACCGGCACCCTGCCCGCATCCCGGATGACTCTGCGCAGAGTCGATGGGGTCATGAGCTGCCCGTGCTGAGCACCCGCAGCCGTCGAGATGCTCTCGTTCATCAACGTTCCGCCGAGGTCGTTGACTCCGCAGCTCAGCAGCCGTTGAGAAGTACGGAGCCCCTCTTTGACCCACGATGCCTGGAGATTCACGATGTCGCGCCCAAGAATCAACCGGGCCGTCGCGTACAAGCGCAAGACGTCGTCGCCGGTGGGCCCCGGGCGAACCCCTGGAACATCGCTGGTAGCGAACAGAGGCGCCTCTTCATGGACGAACGAAAGCGGAACGAACTCGGTGAAACCCCCGGTCTCCCGTTGAACGCTCCGGAGCAAGTCCAGGTGCCGCATGCGCTGCTCGACCGTCTCTACGTGGCCGAACATCATCGTGGAGGTGGTACGAATCCCGAGCCTATGTGCCGCCGTGATCACATCGAGCCATTCCCCTGTCGTGATTCTCGTCGGAGAGATGGTTTTCCGCAGGCTGTCGTCGAGGATCTCCGCCGATGTCCCCGGGAGCGTTCCCAACCCCGCCTCCTTGAGCTCGGCCAGATACTCACCATAGGGAACGCGCTTGAGCGACGCACCGAACTTAACTTCTTCAGGAGAGAAGGCGTGAATGTGGATCTTCGGCGCTGCCTCTTTCACGACGCGACACAGATCGATGTAGCTATCGGCTGTGAGATTCGGAGACAGTCCCGCCTGAAGGCAGACCTCGCTGGCCCCCATCTCCCAAGCCTGACGGACCCGCCGCGCGACCTCCTCGTGCGGGAGGAAGTAACCCTGCTCCGAACGTACCGTCCTAGCGAACGCGCAAAACTTACAGTTCTTGATGCAGACGTTCGTGAAGTTGATGTTGCGATTGACGACGTATGTGACGCGGTCGCCCACCTGTTGGCGACGAAGCTCATCGGCGACGAGGCACAGGGCATGGAGATCCGTTCCCCGCGCCTCGTTGAGGGCGATCCCGTCCTCAACGCTGACGTCGTGTCCGTCGAGGCTGCGCTCCAGGATCGCGCGGAGGTCGGGCGATACTCTTCGAAGACAGGTTTCAATGGAAGTCGTCATGGTGTGGCAAGCTCCGTCTGAAGCTGATCGATCCGAGGGCGTAAGGATGCGTCGACGAAACCGGGCACGTCGAGATGCGAGGTGTATACCGGGAGTCGTGGTTGGAGTCGAAACCCTTCCGCCGCACAGGCTTCCCGTAAATGATCCAAGTAGGGCCAGGGATGCTGCGGATTGATGTAATCGGGGCTCACTGGAGAAATGCCACCGAAATCGTTGATGCCCGATCGAATGAGCCTAGTGGTAGACGCAGGGTTGAGGTTTGGTGGCGCCTGAACGCTGACGTCATCGTCCAGAATGAGACGCGCTAACGCAATCGTGGCGGCGAGCTCGTCAGGCGTCGGCTCGGTCGCGAAGCCCATCGGCGTATCGGGATGAGATCGGAAGTTCTGGACGATGACTTCCCCAATGTGGCCGTGCTCCTGATGCAATCGACGGATGGTGAGGATCGTATCCACCCGCTCCTCCACTGTTTCCCCAATGCCGATCAGCAGCCCCGAGGTGAACGGGATCTGCAGCTCGCCCGCCTCACGCGTCATTTGAATGCGCTTGGACGGCCGCTTATCGGGGGCGCGGTGGTGTGGCATTCCCTTCTCGCAAAGCCGATCACTCACGTTCTCGAGCATCAGGCCCAGGCTGACGTTGACCGGACGCAACGCGATCATGTCGTCGCGCGTGAGGATGCCCGCATTGGTATGAGGAAGTAGTCCGGCGGCCAGCGCCTCCTCTGCAGCCCATCGTAGATAGTCGACCGTTCGCTCGTGGCCCCACGAACTCAAGAGGGCACGGTAATCGCCAAAGCCGGTCTCCGGTGTGTCGCCCAAACAAAACAACGCCTCGATGCAACCCTGCTCGCGTGCGCGGCCGAGCCAAGCACGAATCTCGTCTGGACTCATCGTCCACTCACCTGGGTCGCCCGGCGAGCGTCGGAACGAACAGTAGTCGCATCGGTTGCGACACAGATTGGTGATCGGGAGGAATACCTTCGGAGAAAAGGTCAGTGTCTTTCCCCAGGCTCGATCGCGTCGTTCGCAGGCCACCTCGCAGAGCGCTTCGGTCTTAATCTGGCTCAGCCGATACGCATCCTCGTCGGATACGGGCTGGGACCGCGCGCGCTCCAAAATTGGCGACGTGGAGCTCATTGCATCTTGGCGATAACGCTGTCTGCGAATCGGTTCAAGCCGTCGATGCGGCCCTGCAGGTCCCCGCCTACCATAGGCGTGCCATACATGAGCCACGGCACGGTAATTATGTCGGTGACGCCGGCGTCTTCCAGCCGCTTGAACCCATCCGCGTCCCACACATCGGTGACCACCGCTTGGTACTCCATTGGCAAATGGTCACGGCCGTACTCCTTGCGAAACGCCTCAATCTCGCCGATGAGTGCCAACAGTTTCTTCGACGGCAGCATTGCGGAGGACCAACCATCGCCGTACTTGGCCGCACGTCGAAGACCCGGCTTGCTGTGGCCGCCGATGTAGATTGGAATCGGCTGACTGGGGACGGGGCTCATCTGGATCTTGCCGAAGTCGTAGTGATCACCGTGATACTCGACCATGCCGCCGCCCCAAATGAGGCGAAGGATGTCCAGACACTCATTCATCCGCTTGCCCCGGGTCTCGAAGTCCGTCCCACACCACTTGAACTCTTCAGGAAGCCAGCCAAGCCCGCAGCCGAAGCCGAACCGGTTGTTCGAGATGGCGGCTAGCGAGGCCACTTGCTTGGCAACCAAGACCGGGTGCCGAACCGGTAGCTTCACGACGCTCGTGTAAAAAAAGAGCTTCTCCGTCGCAGCTGCCATCGCCGCCGCGCCTACAATCGGTTCGATCCATGGGGTCTCACCATCCCACATGCGACTGCCGTCTTTGGTGTAGGGGTACGGCTTGCTGACCTCCTCGGAGAAGAAGATCGAGTCGGGTAGCGCGATCGCATGGTAGCCCGCCTTCTCCGCCTCCCGCGCGATCGGGATGTACTGGTCGGGCGGCGCCATGGCGATTGAAATAGTGAATTTCATCGGGCGTACCTTAGCATAGGGCGAACCCATACGAACGCGCTATCAGGGACGAATGCGCCCATCCGCAATCACGAGTAGACCCGCGGCCAGGCCGAGCCCCATCGCCAACATGATCATCGTCACGGAGAACGGCAGGAAGTGCTGAACCGCGACGCTCTGCTCCTCCATGAACTACGCTCGGTCTCTTGGAATTCGCGTTCCGATGACGCGCACTACGTTCAACCAGGCCAGCATTCTGGCAGACAGGAGCGGTTTGCCGGTGTTCATGAACGCCACACTGATGTCACGATCGGGATCAGCCCAACCGAGCACGTTGGTGAAGCCCAGGTGACCGAACGCGTTCGGCGTGCGTGGTCCGTAGAAGCCGAACGTCCGACCTCCAAGCATGAAGCCCATCGACAAAGGGATAGGCATCATCAATACCCGGTCGACCTGACCAGTGACTTGAGGCTCTGTGGCACGAGCAATCGTGCGCTGCTCGAATACTCGGGTTCCTTCGTACGCGCCGCCGCAAAGAAGCGTCTCGAAGAAACGCGAAATCTCCTCAGGAGTCGCAATGATATTGCCTGACGGCACAACGCCGGTGCGGAAACGCGGATCGTTGCTCAGATCGACGAGTTCGCGCATCGACGCGCCGAACGCGACCTGCACGAGATTCCGGTACGGCCATGTTGGCGTCGGTCCGGTGAACGCATCGACCGCCACTTGGTCGAGCACCTCCGGAGCGACCCCGTAGTTGAAGTGCTTCATCTTGAGGGGCTCACGAACCTTCGTGGTCAAGAAGTCCCTGATGCTTTCGCCTGTCACGCGGCGAATAATCTCAGCCAAGATGAAGCCGCTCGTCACCGCTTGATAGGCCTGCACGCTCCCCGGGCGGTGCGTCGGCTCGAGTTCACAGAACGCTCTCGTTATCTCCGCTGGATCGGCCAAAAGCTCGAGATCGAGCGCTTCCTCGGGCGTAGCCGGGATCCCCGCACGGTGCGTGAGCAGGTCCCGAATGGTGATGTTGTGCTTACGACGCTTCGCGAACTCGGGAATGAATGTCGCCACTGGCTCGTCGACATGCAACTGATCGCTCTCTTGCAGGAGATGAATCAGCATCGCCGTCACCGACTTCGACCCCGAGAAAAAGTTGTAGAGCGTGTCGGGAGTCGCCTTCACCAGAGGCGTGCCCTCCGCATCATCAGGACTGTTCCCCCGCGCGTGACCGATCGCGCGATCGAGAATGATCTCACCTCGTCGTCGAATACACAGGGCAATCGCCGGGTGAAGACCTGTCCTGTAGAAGCTCACCACCGCCGCCCAAATGGCGTCGACATCGCGCGTCGCCAATCCGACCCCTCGGGGATCGGTCTCTCGGTGACTCTTGGTCGTAACCTCCTCCGGATCGAAGGCGCGAACGGTAACCGGAAGCAAGTCTCGGAGTCGGGGCCGCTGCATCAGCTGCCTTGCTTGAAGCCGATGTTCGGCCGCAGCCAACGCTCCGCCTCCGCAAGCGTGATGTCCTTCCGCTTCGCGTAGTCCTCGAGCTGGTCCCGATCGATCGGGCCCACAGCGAAATAGCGGGACTTAGGGTGTGCAAAGTAGACTCCGCTAACACTGGACGCCGGCGTCATCGCAAAACTCTCGGTCAGCGAGATGCCCACGTCATCGGCTCCCAAGAGCTCCCACAATGTTCGTTTCTCTGTGTGGTCCGGGCACGCCGGGTAACCAAATGCAGGGCGAATCCCACGATACTTCTCCGAGATGAGTTCTTCGCTACTGAGGCCCTCCTCGGGCTCGCAGCCCCACTCCCGACGCGCACGCTCGTGCATCAACTCGGCAAAGGCCTCGGCCAGACGGTCTGCGAGCGCCTTGACCATGATCGAGTTGTAGTCGTCGTGGTCCTCTTCGAATCCGCGGCATAGGGCGTCCACCCCGATTCCCGTGGTGACTGCAAACGCGCCAATGTGGTCCTCGAGGCCGGTGGACTTCGGCGCAACGAAGTCGGCAAGACTGAAGTAAGGCTGCTCGTTCGGCTTCGTCCCCTGTTGACGCAGCATGTGAAAGCGCAGGTGTTCACGGCTGCGTGATTCATCGTTCCACACGACGATGTCGTCGCCGTCCCGGTTTGCGGGCCAGAACCCGTACACCCCGCGGGGCGTGAGGAGCTTCTCCGAAACGATGCGGTCGAGCAGGGCACTACCGTGCTCGTACAGCTCGCGAGCGGCGGTGCCATAGCGTGGGTGGTCGAGAATCTTGGGGAACTTGCCTTTGAGCTCCCATGCAGAGAAGAAGAAGGTCCAGTCGATGTAGCGTGCAATCTCATCGAGACCGATGTCATCGATCACTCGTCGACCCGTAAACTCTGGCGAGGGCACATCCTCGCTGCGCCACTCGATTGGCGCACCGTTGTCCCGCGCAATGTCGAGCGAAATGAGCTCTCGATTCTGTCGATGCTCGAAGAGCCGCCTGGATTTCTCCTGCTCGCTGCGGTTCTTGGCATCGAGTTCGGGACGGCGCTCAGGACTCAAGAGGTCCGACACGACATTCACCACCCGCGATGCGTCGAGGACGTGCAGGGTGCTGTTGTCATACTCGGGTGCGATCTTCACGGCTGTATGGGCGCGGCTCGTCGTCGCACCACCGATCAAAAGCGGAAGACTCATCTTCCGTCGTTGCATCTCCGACGCCACGTACACCATCTCGTCGAGGGATGGTGTGATGAGCCCGCTCAATCCCACGACGTCGCACCTCTCGGCCACCGCAGCGTCCAGAATCTTGTCCGCGGGAACCATGACGCCCAGGTCGACGACCGCGTAGTTGTTGCAGCCGAGGACCACCCACACGATGTTCTTGCCGAT
>CAYZDM010000121.1:0-7635 GCA_964476875.1 uncultured Sandaracinaceae bacterium
TCGAGCTGCCGCACGTAGATCGGAGTTCCCTAGGAGAGGCAGCAAATGCGCCAAATAACGGGGGTCAGGGCTCCCCTCCATAGCCCTCAAGGTCTCGAGTCGCACCGAGTCGTCGTCGCTGCCAATGAGCTTGATCAGCGTCTCGTGAAAGACGGCTCCGCCTTCGTGTCGGATCGCCCGGGCGAGGGAGGACTGGGTACGCGGGTTCTCTGAGCCAGTCCATTCGTCGAGCTTCGAGGGCGAGATCGATCCGTTAGTTCCCGACCCATGACTCAAGGAAAGGAGCCCCACCAACGCGGTTGCGCGAACGATCGACGCCTCGAGATCCAGCTTCTCCTCGAGGAGCTCACGGCTGGGAACCACGGCGGTCAACGCGCGGAGTGCGGCAGCGCGAACGTCCGGTTCGTCATCGGACAGCATGCGACGCGCAACTGGAATGAAGCGCCGATCCGCCCCATCAGCGAACGCTTCGAGTGCGCGGCTCCGCACTTCAGTCGAGGGATGATAGAGGACTAGAACGGGGATCAGCTCCGCCTTTCCATGCCGATCGAAGATGTCGATTGCGGCGATGACCTCGGCGTCCTGATCGCTGTTCAACGCATTGAGCAGGACATCGAGTGAGTGTCGGTCTAGCTCTTCGAGCTCGAGCTGAGTATCGATGGCACCCTGCCGGAGTCGCACGCGAAACAGATCGACGTACTGACGCCGAGTCGACATGATCGCCAACACCCAGGCGACGACCAAGAAGAGCAGTACGACCCCGAGCTGTTGGGTGGTCAGGCCGACTCCAACCGCCGCGATGATCAGCAGCGATGCTATCGCCTGACCCCCGCGGTGCCCGAACACCTCGATGATGCCTTTGGCTCGCTCGCGCCGTTTGCTGTCGAGCGGTAGATACAGCACCTCGACAGAGCTGCGATACAGTGTGTGACGCAGGCTGCCGTCCACGGCCTTCAGTCCCACTGCGAACAGCAAAACAGGCCCCAGTGCGAGTCCGACCGCACCGCCGAACACGAGCACCGGCAAGAGGGCAGAGCTTCGGTGCGCCCCGAATGCACGAAGGAGCCAACCGGCGCCGATCACCTGAATGAGCAGCGCCACGCTGTTCAGACCAAGATAAAAGCGGGCGAAGAAGGGGCCCAATCCCTCCGGGGGAATCTGCTCTGCGACGGTGCTCTTGAAGACGAAGTCCACGACCGTGAGCGCGACCGTGCCCAGCAGAACGAGTCCCAGGAACCGCGATAGATAGCTATCCCGAAGCAGCCAACCGAGTGGCCGGGGCGCTTCGGTTGCGACCGGATCTGCTACGGGATCGATCTTCAACTTCCACAGGAATGGCGTCGTCGACGCCAGTGCCAAGACCAACGCTGCGGCGAGCACGAGATCGACAGGAGAGGCGATTCGCAATAAACCATCGGCGAGTGCTGAACCCAACATCGCGCCGGTCACGCCGCCGGCGGCGATCGCGGGAAAGATCCGTTTAGCCTGAGTCACCGTGACCGCGTCGTCGAGGAGGAGCCAGAACTCGATCAGGACGACGGTGATCAGAAGCCCTGTCCAGACGTAGAAGCCAAACGGCGCCCAGGCGCCCATCTCGTCGAGGAGAGCCCAGAAACCGAAGGTCGCCAGCGATCCGAACACCAAGGATGCCGCCAAGAGCGTTCGGCGGTCTCGCACGTGCCGAAGGACTCGTTGGTGGACTCTTAGTTCGAGGATCGCCAACAATGCGATCGCGAGATAGGCGCGCGGCAGGTGCGATGCGGGCAGGTTCGTAAGAAACAGGGTGTCTCGCGCGGTCTCCATGACCGAATGCGCAGTCATGATCGCGAGTAGGCCGACGAAGCCCACGGCGAGATTTCTACGATCCTCTCGACGAATGGAAAAGCGCATGCTTAGCCGCAACGTACCGTCAAAACCGGCACAAGCACATTTCTAGTGCGCTCAGCGCTGTCTACAAGGCGCTAGCTGCGCCGTAAGGATTCCAGCTCTTGGAGGGAACGCGGCCAGTCCCCCTTGAGGAGCCGTGACAAAGCACGGTCGGCGAGAAGCTTTCCGCCCGTTTGGCAGGTCGCGCAGTAGTTCGTTTCTCGATCGGCGAAGGCGATTCGTTGGATGGGGTCGTTGCACACCGGACATGGTTCACCGTACTTCCCGTGCGCTGCCATCTCCGGTCGAAAGGCGGTGACCTTCTCTGGAAAATCATCGCCGTGTTGCTCGACCAGGCGCGCCACCCATTCCGACAGGACCTCCCGAGTGGCGTGATACAGGTTCCGAACTTGCGCTTCGGTCAAACGCTGCGTCCAGATTAAGGGAGATAGCTTCGCGCGATGGAGAATTTCGTCTGAGTAGGCGTTGCCAACTCCGCTGAAGATCCGTGGGTCGGTCAGCGCGCGTTTGACAGTGTGGTTCCGTTCGACGAGTGCGTCTCGAAACTGAGTCTCGTCAACCTGCAGAGGCTCGACGCCGCCCGGATCGTACTCGCGAAGGGACTCTTCTCCGCGACACACGTAAAGAGCCGCACGCTTCTTCTTGCTGACTTCGGTGAGCAGTAGCGCGCCGTTCTCGAAATCGAATGCGCAGAGACCCACACGTCCGGGAATTTTGTGAGCCGGTGGCTTCCAGCGAAGCCGCCCCGCGATCATCAGGTGCAGGACGATGTAGAGATCATCGTCGAGAGCAAACACGAGTCGCTTGCCGAGTCTGCGCACATCATGAACTCGCCTTCCCTCGATCGACGCGATCGGCGGCACCACGCTCCTCACGATGAACGGCGACGCCAAGCGAACGCGTTCCAGCACATGGCCCACCACGCGTGGCCGAAGCGCGTGGCGATACAACTCGATGTCGGGTAGCTCGGGCATGGCTATCGAAGTCGCGGGTCCAATCGGTCGCGCAGCCAGTCGCCCATTAAATTGAACCCTAGAACCGTCACCGCGATCGCGCCGCCGGAGAAGAGTGCCACATGCGGGAAGCGCAATAGGACGCTCGTTCCCTGATCGAGGAGCGCGCCCCAAGACACGGCTTTTCCGGGTCCCAGGCCAAGAAACGATAGCGTCGACTCAGCGAGGATCACGACGCCCAACCCGGTCGTGGCCTGAATGACCAAGGGACCCAGGAGGTTGGGAATGATGTGGCGGCGCAGCACTTCGTGTGTCGGGACACCGAGTGCACGTGCTGCCACGACGAACTCACGCTCCCGCAGCGTCAGCGTCTCAGCACGTGCGAGGCGCGCGTACAACACCCAACCATTGACGGCCAAGGCCACGATTAAATGCAAGAGTCCGGGGCGGGCGACCAGAGCGAGGACGGCGATGTTGAGCACGATCGCTGGAAAGGCCTGCACGAGGTCTGCGATCCCGGTGACGACGTGGTCCGTGAGCCGTCCCGCGTAGCCCGCCCATGTGCCAAGCAGGGTACCGAACAGGACCGACACCCCAACGACGACGCTTCCGACGATCGCAGCAAGCCGCGCTCCGTGGAGCAAGGCGCTCAGGATGTCGATCCCGTTGTCCCCCGTCCCCAGCAGATGCTTCCAGGATGGCGATTCATACTCGTGTAGCAAATCGATCATCATCGGGTCGTACGGCGCGACCCACGGGCCGATGAGCCCAAGCACGAAGAACCCGACGACGATCGCAAGTCCTACTGGCGTTCGGCGGAGGCGTGCGCGAATCCGCTTCACGACAACCTCACTCTCGGGTCGACCACCCCGTACGCGAGGTCCACGGCGAGGTTGACCAAGACGTAGATCAGCGCGATCACGAGTACACAGCCCTGAACCACCGGGATGTCGCGTGCGAAGAACGCGTCGAGAAACAAGGTCCCGAGCCCGGACCGCTCGAAGATCTTCTCGGTGACGACCGTACCGGAAAGAAGCGCCCCGAGCTGCGCAGCGCCAATCGTCATGACGGGCAAGAGGGCGTTTCGAAGCGCGTGCCGAAGCAGCAGAGGAACCGAGCGAACCCCCCGCGCGCGCGCCGCGGTGATGTACTGCTGCGACAGCACGTCGATCATCGCCGCACGAGTCTGTCGGGTCAGTATCGCGGCTAGCGCAGTTCCGATGGTGATCGCAGGGAGAATCAGGGCCTCTGGGCCAGCGAGATCATCGCCTGGCAGAGGCAGCCAACCGAGTTTGACCCCGAATGCCAGGATGAGAAGCGGACCGAGCCAGATGTTGGGGATCGCCAACCCTGCGACGGCGACGGTCGACGCTAGTCGGTCCCAACCCGTTCCCGCTCGGGCGGCCGCGATGGTGCCCAACGGAATCGCTACGAGCCAAGCGATCAGCAACGCCGCAAGCGCCAGCACGATCGTGTCCGGCAGTACCTCCCGCATCATCGACCAGACCGAACGATCCGGCCGGCGAAATGAAGTTCCCATGCTCCCGTCCGCCATGTCGCCGAGGAACGAGAGATACTGCTCGCCGACGGGCTGATCGAGATTGAGGGCACGGCGCAACTCGGCCTTTTCTTCCGGGCCGGCCTGGTCGCCGAGGATGGCCTCGACGGGATCACCGGGGATCAGGCGCACCAGCAGAAACACGATCGTCACGAGACCGACGACGGTCAGCAGTGCCCGCAGGAGGCGGCCCAGCAGATACCGCAAGAGGCCCGGAGACATCATTGGCGGAATACTACGCCCGTTCGCCTCAGACGTCGGTTTCCCTGCGGAATGCGACTACAGACCGCCGTCGAAGCCGGTTTCGGTCAGTGCCTCGGGTTGCGCGCTTCCGGGCGTCAACGCCACGCAGATCTTGGCTTCTGCCCTGAACGCGTCGAGGTCGATTATCCGCGCGACTCGCTCGTCAGCCGGTAGGTCGGGGTCGAACTCCCCAGTCATCGTGATGTTGTTGGGGAAGACACAGGCGTACTCGAGGCGGTCGCATTGGCCGGTGCTGCTGCAGGTTTTCATGCACCAGGTTTCGGCGGTGCGGCTCGGCATGAAGCGCCATTCGACGCAAGCGCCCTCGGGGCAGGTGTCCGCGTCGCATGAAAAGACGGTGCAATACCCGCCAGGCTGGGCCAAATCGCACTGGCGTTCGCCACTCACAGAGCAGTCGGTGGAGGTGCCGCAGCTGTCCCCTATGTGTTCCTTGCACCCTGCCATGGCGAAGCCGGCAAGCAATAAGATAGTCACGCGTCCCATCGTCAGCGGCGGAGCATACGGGACGCGTGCTTTGTTCGCCAATCGCTCTGCGCGCGCCCAAATGAGTGTTAGATTCCCTCCCTATTGCGACGTTTTTGGCTCGGGGCGGGGTTCGCATTGCTCGTCGGCGCAGGCGCGCTGGCCGAGTCGGGGCTCGATCGCGTCGCGTCGCTGGTTCGCACCGGCGACGAGCTCGGCGCTCTCGAGGCGATTGCGCTCCTCCCAGAGGACGTGCGCGGCGAGGACTCGCTTCGTTACCTCGAAGGACGATTGCTACTGGCCGTCGGTCGACCTTGCGACGCCATGGAACAACTCGCTGACCCTCCCACAGACCTTCCCGACTCGATGCGCAAGGACTCGATCCGCAGATGGGCGACCGCGGCCGCCCAGTGCGGACGATGCGCAGAGGCACGCCCCGTACTTCTGGGCGCCGCCTCGGCCGACATTGCGGTCACCCGTCGGGACCGGGCGATTGCCGCTGATTGCGCGTTTCAGTTGGGCGAGCTCGAGGTCGCCGCCGAAGAGCTGGCTGACCTCACGCGCCGCAAACGCGGAGTAGGCAATCGTGTCGCGCTACTCGCGATCTTGTCAGATGTCTACGTCGAGCTCGGTCGCAGCGATGATGCGAGAGACGCCGCCCTCGAAGCATGGAAGACAGCCGTGGAACCCGGGCAGCAGGGCACGGCTCAAAAACTGAAGGATCGCGCGTCCCCGGATGTCTCCGCCCGGATCTCGCGTGCCGAAGCCCTGATGGATGCTCGCCGGTTCGGCAAAGCGTCGGAGGAGTTGGCCGATCTCGAAGTGGGAGATGATGGCGCGCTCGAGGCGCGTTGGCTCCACGTGTACGGCATGGCGCTTTTTCGGATGAGGACGCGCTACCTGGACGCGGCACGTGTTCTCCACAAGTCCGCGTTGCTGCGGGGTGAGCACGAGATCGAGGATGCGTTCCATTCAGCACGCGCCCTGTCTCGTGCCGACCAGGACGCGCGCGCGATCCGATCGTATCGCCGGTTCGCCCAACGGAACCCCCGAAGCAAGCGAGCGCCTGAGGCCCGATTCCTGGCAGCATGGCTTGAGATACGTCTTGGTCGCTCCAATGGCGAGAAGCAGATGGAACGCCTCGTGAGAGGAAAGACCCAGGTGCGTGGGCGATGGCGTCGCTCAGCGTTCTGGGAGCTCGGATTTCGCGCGTTTGAGACGCGTCGCTACGCTCGGGCGGCTCGCTACCTCACCGACTACACGAAGCTCGCCACCAATTCGATGGACGAGGCTCGCGGCTACTACTGGCTCGGTCGGTCCTACAGGCGTGGGCCGAAGGCGGTCGAGGCCTATCGAAAAGCCATCGCAGTCGAGCCTCTTCATTGGTACGCGGTCCTTGCAGCGGGTCGCCTGCTGCGTCTCAAGGTGACACCGCCCACACCGTTCGAGAACGCCAGCTCGCCCAGCACAGTCGCGGTTCGAGAGGGCGGCCTTCCGTTGCCGGAGACGTTCGACGCATACCAGCGCCTGGGCCTCGATCTCGACGGAACCGCCTGGATCAACGCGAACGAGAGCGGCCTGGTGGCGAGCTACCCGAGGGCCGAACGCGTTCCGCTTCTTGCACAGTTGTATCGAGACGCCGGCGCCTACCGCGAAGCGCTTCTCGTGGCGCGACGACGTATGGCGTACCTACGCAGCGACCCCGCAGCGAACCGGTGGTGGTGGGACGCGGCCTACCCAATGCCATGGCAGGCGACGGTCGACGCGCATCGCGGCGAGCTCCCCCGCGCGCTCGTCTATGCGACCATGCGTCAAGAGAGCGGCTTCAGGCCAGATGTCATCAGTCGCGCTGGAGCGGTTGGCCTCATGCAGTTGATGCCTGAGATCGCGACGAAGCTAGCCGGCAAGCAGGTCACTCGGTACATGTTGCGGGTACCCGAAATCAACATCGCCCTCGGTCTCGATGAGATGACTGCGCTCGCGGCCGAGTTCGACGATGTCTACCCGCTGAGCATCGCCGCATACAACGCAGGAAAGAGTCGAGTAAGGCGCTGGCTCAAGGAAAGCAGAAAGATGGAACTCGATCGCTTCGTGGAGCGAATTCCGTTCAACGAGACGCGCAACTATGTGCGGCGGGTCACGACGCATTACGCGCGATACTCGTATTTGGACGATCCTGGGTCCGGGTGGCCTACGTTACCTGTGTTCGTTAACCCCTGATTTGCTCCTCCGTGATCCTTCGATAGACTGTCCCGAACGATTTGGGTTGCTCGCGATGACGGCGAAGGCCAAGAGGTGGTCCGCTCCACCGCGATCTTCCGCAGGGCGAGTGAACACGAATGAACTTCATTGCAGCAGGGCTCTCCGACGTTGGACTTCAGCGAGAGCACAACGAAGATAGCTACTGCATTCTGTCAGAGCACCGCTTGTTCGTAGTCGCCGACGGGATGGGTGGCCATCGTGCCGGTGATGTCGCGAGCCACATGGCCACCACGGAGGTCACCGCCTTCT